>JAVBRP010000052.1:0-3310 GCA_031547815.1 Bacteroidales bacterium
CACGGCTTCGCGAACGGTGTCAATGCCCGAAAGATAAGCCACCGGCGCCATCAAGGTGTGCGAACCGTTGAGTATCGCCACTTTTCGCGTCCGGTACGGTGTCACGTCCTTCACGAACAGAACGTTCAATGCGGCTTCGTCGGCAGGAAATTCGTCCTTCACAAAATCGGGCGCTTCAACCACCCACAGATGGAACGGCTCGGCTTCGACCACCAAACGGTCGTCATAACCGATTTCCTGACGTATCTCTTTGATCGAATCGCGCGGGAATCCGGGAACGATACGGTCTACCAGCGTGTTACAGAATGTGTTGGCTTCGTAAACCCATTTCAGGAAATCGGCGCCGAGGTCCCACATCGTGCAATAACGGATAACGGCATAGCGAAGGTTATCGCCGTTGCGGTCGATCAACTCGCACGGCATGATGATGAATCCCTTGTTCGGATCGCCGTTGAATGTCTTGAAACGACGATAGAGCAGAACGGCCAACTTTCCCGGGAACGTTTTCGGAGGATTGGCGTAGAACTTATCGCTCGAATCGAACGTAATTCCTGCTTCGGTGGTATTCGATATGATGAAACGCATGTCGGGATTCTCCGCCAGTTTCATATATTCTTCAAATTGCGTGTAGGGATTGATCCCGCGCTTGATACTGTCTATCAACATGCGGTCGCGTACGGGTCGTCCGTTGATCAAACCTTTCAAAATCAAAGTATACAAGCCGTCCTGTTCGTTCAGAACGTTCACCATACCCTGTTCTATAGGCTGAACCACCGCCACGCTGCTGTTGAAATCAGCTTTGTCGTTCATTTCCACGACCATCCAATCGACAAAAGCGCGCAAAAAATTGCCCTCGCCGAATTGAATAATTCGTTCGGGGTAATTCACCCCGCCTTCCAATGTTTTCCTGTTTAATCTATCCATGTTTTCAGTGACAGGTGACAAGTTACAAGTGACGGGCTATGTGCAAATTGCACCCGTCACTCGTCACTTGTCACTAATAATTAATATAATAATCTATGTTTTCTTTGGTGAGAATGTCGATCGGCATATAATTGATCCGTTTTATTTCCTTATTGAAAACCAAACGGTTACACAAAGCCATAATACCTTGATAGCCTTGATCTTCGGGACGCTGAGCAATCAAAAAAGATACCGATTCGTTTTTGAGCGCGGGCACATTGCCGCCCGAAAGGTCGTAACCGATCAGCTTTATGCCCTTTATCTTCAATTTTTTCAAAATATCGGCCACTTGGTACACCCGCGAGTTGAACATGATGGCCGCACCGACGTGAGGCGATTTTTTGAAAATATTTTCCATTTCCTTCAAATTCTCGGCGTCGTTGTCGGCCGATAACTTCACGTGCGTGAATCGATACTTATCGGTGAACCCCTTTTCTTGAAAATACGCCATGAATCCTTCTTCGCGGCGTTGCGTCTGATTGGAGGTTCCGGCAAGGCGTATCGTGCGGATGATCAATATTTCCGCACCTTGCGGCAACCCGTTTTCGAGCAATCGTGCGGCTGCATAACCGCTTTGGTAGGAATGCTGCCCGAAATACGACAAATAATGATCGTCTTCGGTGTTCGAATCGATGTAAACGCCCGGAACATTTCGCGCATGCAACTGTTCCATCAGCAAGGCGGCTTCGTTGCGAAACGTGGGAGCGATCAACACGGCGTCGGGATTGGCATTCAACAATTTTTCGGATGCCGCGATAAAACTTTGCGCATTGAATTGATTGAAATACAACTTTTCAACCGATATATTATAATTATGTATTTCGATTCGCGCCCTGTCGATGCCTTTTTCGGGCGCTTCCCAATACTCTCCGGATCGATATTCGGGCAACAGAGAAACGAAACGAAACTTCTTTTTCATGGCCAATGAACGTGCGATCATATTCGGCTGGTAATGAAGTTTTTCGACAATGGACAGAATTTTTTCCTTCTTTTCGTCCGATACCTGTCCTCTGTTGTGCAGCACGCGATCGACCGTGCCCGGCGAAACTTTCGCCATCCGAGCAATATCTATGATTCTGACTTTACCGGATAAATTCGACATACATTCAAATGTTGACAAAGGTTGATAAAATGTATCAAGTTAAAAACATTTTTACAATATACGGATACTTTCAAGGCATGAGCATATAATCTATACACATTCAATCGATTGCGTTTAATATCAATTTTCTGTGTGCGCACACGGAAAATTTTTCTGCGAAAATAGATAGAAAAATTTTCATAAACAAAAAAAAACTCCTATTTTCGTGTGCGCACACGGTGCATTTTTCGGAGCAAACATTCGTGCCTGTTATTTATTGTAAATCAGCAAAATAAAAAAATATTCATTTAAAATTATAATTATGCAAATCGGGAAATATTCATTCGGAACCGGCGATCGTTTTGCTCATCAAGGCGAAGCGCAACTGAGAGCTTTAATGCACGCAAGCAAGGTATTGGGATTCGAGATCGTTCCGGTATGGAACAAGTCGAACCGCGAGCATACCATTGTGCACTCGATCCCGACCGATACACGCAAAGAGGCGGATGCTGCCGTTAAAGCATTGGGTTACGAAGGTCAATATTTTGTAGATGCCGACCACATCAACCTGACGAATGTGGATAGATTCATCAATGCCTCGGATTTCTTCACGCTCGACGTGGCCGATTATATCGGAAAAAAAGCCGAGCAAGCCGACATCGATGCATTTGTATCCGTAAATTCGAAATACACCGGCAAACTGCAAATTCCCGGAATAGCCGAACCTTTCGATGTTCCGAAAGAATTGCTGACGGGCATTGCCGAAAAATTCCTGTATGCCGTCCGGGAAGCGGGTAATATCTATCGCCATATCGAAAAAGCAAAGGGCGCGGACAATTTTGTTGCGGAAGTTTCGATGGATGAAGTGAACGACGCGCAGTCGCCCGTCGAAATGTTCTTCATTTTGAGCGCCATTGCCGGCGAAAAGATTCCGGCGCAAACCATCGCGCCTAAATTTACGGGCCGGTTCAACAAAGGCGTGGATTACGTGGGCGATGTGGCGCAATTTGCCAAAGAATTCGAAGAAGACTTGCTGGTGATCGACTTTGCGGTGAAGGAATTCGGCTTGCCCGCCAACCTGAAACTCAGCATCCACTCGGGCAGCGATAAGTTTTCGATTTACCCCGTCATGGGCGAACTGATCAAGAAATACGACAAGGGCATTCACGTGAAAACGGCCGGAACCACTTGGCTCGAAGAAGTGATCGGCCTTGCGATGACCGACGATGAGGAAGCCGTCGACTTGGCCAAAGCGATCTATTCGGG
>JAVBRP010000245.1:0-8234 GCA_031547815.1 Bacteroidales bacterium
TACATCCACTTGTCAAAATGCGTTTCCAACTCATCTTCCGTTTTGTTGAACTTGGGCATTTCCAAGTAAATGAATGTCAACTTATCATAAAACACGGTTTTTTTCTTGGTGTCAAGCAATTTTACCTCAGAGTGAAAATAATTCGAATCGTTTTCATCGTCATTAAACGTAAAATTCAATATCCCGACCGTGTATACAGCCTGCAATTCAAAATCCCAATCGCCTGTTTTGGCTTGGTCGCGAATAGGAAATGTTGCATAAAATATGCTGCGATCCTTGAAATATTTTTGTTCCGCCTTTTGCATTTCCACAATAAAGTGTTCACCCTTTTCGCTTTGACAATAAATATCAAAAATAGCTTTTCGGTCGGTTTGCGTATCTCCCAATCGATAGTCTTTTTTGTATTGAATGTTGGTAATACGTCCCTGCTCATTGATCAATTCGTTCAAGAAATCGATCAACAGATCTTTATTGACTTCCGTACCGAATAATTTTTTAAATCCGAAATCGGTAAAGGGATTTATGTATTTATCGACAAGCATATTTATTCATTTATCAATTATATCGCATTCCGAGTTTACTTTAATTGATTCAACGCGCTTCCCGCTTTGAACCATTCGATCTGCATTTGATTGCAGGTATGCAGCGCTTGAAATTCCTCGACCGATCCGTCGGCATGATGCAACACCACGGTAAGTGGACGGTCGGGCGCAAACGTTTCCAATCCGAGTATATCGATGCGGTCGCTTTCGCGGATGCGGTCGTAATCGGCCTTATCGGCAAAAGTGATTGCCAACATCCCTTGCTTTTTGAGGTTGGTTTCGTGGATACGGGCGAACGATTTTGCCAAAATCGCTTTCACATTGAGAAAACGCGGCTCCATGGCGGCATGTTCGCGCGAAGAACCCTCGCCGTAATTTTCTTCGGCCACCACAATCGACTCGAAACCATGTCTCTTGTAATTGCCGGCCACCGTCGACACTTTATCGTACACGTGCGTGATGCCGTCGAGCACCTTGTTCGTTTCGCCGTTGAAAGCATTTACGGCCCCCATCAGCATATTGTCGGAGATGCGTTCGAGATGTCCGCGATAGCGCAGCCACGGGCCTGCCGGAGAAATATGGTCGGTGGTGCATTTCCCCGATACTTTGATCAACAAACGCAGACCCTTGTAGTCTTTTCCGTCCCATGCCGCAAAAGGCTGCAACTCCTGCAAGCGTTCCGACGGAGGATTGATTTTCACTTCAACGGAAGCGCCGTTTCCGCTCGGTGCAACATATCCGGAATCGCCGCGGGCAAACCCCGAAGGCGGAAGTTCCCGGCCTTGCGGCGGATTCAAACGAACCTTTTCGCCGCGTTCATTCACGAGTTCGTCCTTCATCGGGTTGAACGTCAAATCGCCGGCGACGGCAAACGCGGTTACCATGTCGGGCGAAGCCACAAATGCGCAGGTATTCGGGTTGCCGTCGTTGCGTTTGGCAAAATTGCGATTGAACGAGGTGATGATGGAATTGCGTCGCGTCGGGTTATCCATCTCGCGCTTCCACTGTCCGATGCACGGACCGCAGGCATTGGCCATCGTCACGCCGCCGATAGCTTCGAAGGCTTGCAGCAAACCGTCGCGCTCGGCGGTGTTGTGTATCTGTTCGGAACCGGGCGTAACGATAAACTCGGCTTTCGCTTTGATCCCTTTTTCCGTAGCTTGGCGGGCAACGGATGCCGCGCGCGTCAAATCTTCGTAGGACGAGTTGGTGCACGAGCCGATCAATCCTACTTCGAGCTTGCGCGGATAATCTCTTTCTTTCACTATTCGGGAAAATTCCGACAACGGATGTGCCGCATCGGGCGTAAACGGCCCGTTGATGTACGGTTCGAGCGTATTCAGGTCGATTTCGATCACCCGATCGTAATATTTTTTCGGATCGACTTCGATTTCGGGATCGGCTTGCAGATGAATTTTGCAAGCGTCGGCAAGCTTTGCCGCATCCTCGCGATCCGTAGCGGCAAGGTATTGCGCCATCTTCTCGTCGTAGGGGAACAGCGAGCATGTGGCGCCGACTTCCGCGCCCATATTGCAGATCGTGGCTTTTCCCGTTGCCGAGATTGATCCGGTTCCGTCGCCGAAATATTCGATAACGGCATTGGTTCCGCCTTTCACGGTGAGAATGCCCGCCAATTTCAGGATCACATCTTTGGGAGAAGCCCAGCCGTTGAGCTTTCCGGTCAGTTTCACGCCGATAATTTTCGGCATGCGCAATTCCCACGGAATGCCGGCCATCACATCCACCGCGTCGGCGCCGCCCACACCGATGGCGATCATTCCCAAACCGCCCGCGTTGGGCGTATGCGAGTCGGTTCCTGTCATCATTCCTCCGGGAAATGCATAATTTTCGAGCACCACTTGATGAATGATGCCTGCGCCCGGCTTCCAAAAACCGATGCCGTATTTTTCGGACACCGATTGCAGAAAATCGTAAACTTCGTTGTTGGTTTTTCGGGCTTCTTCGAGGTCTGTCGCGGCATTCACGTGCGCCTGTATCAAATGGTCGCAATGCACGGTCGAAGGAACGGCGGTGCGGCTCATCCCTGCATTCATGAACTGAAGCAAAGCCATTTGCGCCGTGGCATCCTGCATGGCAACGCGATCGGGTGAAAAAGCCACGTAATCCGCGCCGCGAACATAATCTTTCACGGGCATTTCCTCCGACAAATGCGCGTACAATATCTTTTCCGTCAAGGTGAGCGGACGATTCAAAACTTCACGAATCCGTTGTTGTTTCGCCCCGAGTTCGGCGTAAAACCGTTGAATCAAAGACCAATCGTAAATCATGACAAGGATGGAATAAATTTATATGGCAAAAATACGAAATTTGCTCCGTTAAAAACAATATGCGACGTGCACGCCCAACATGATGTGCGCATCGTCTTTCGACCAAGAACAGTCGACGGCAGGCCCCAAATGAAACCGTCCCCGCCGGATCAATTCGTACACGGCCTCAAAATGCACGGAAAAACGGGAATGATAGTCGGAATCTTCATGTTCGTGCGCGTCGGACGAGTCGGTATCGCTGTGCTTGAAAAAAGTGATCCCCGGCATTACGCCGATGTGCATCCGATCGAATATTTGATATTTCGCACCGGCGCCGACCGTAAAATGAGGGCCGTGCACCCACGCCTGCTCTATGCCGCCGCCCAACGCCCATTTGCCGTGTGCGCCTATGGAACGGAAATAATGCAAATGCATTCCTGCGCCCCACACTTTATGATCGAAGGAATAAAGCGCCCCGCCGCTGAATCCGATTTCGTTCCGCAAATCGGAATGATCGTGATCATGGTTGTGGTCGTGATCCTGTGACCGAAGCGGCATAACACAAATAAGACTGATAAACAAGGTGATATTCAAATATTTCATGATCTATGTTCAGATATGATCCGGCTTTTCCGAAAAGCGCGGAAACCGATCGTTTAAATTTTCGGCGAAAGTACCGCTTTTTATAAAACGATGTCGAAAGAGAATTTGTTTTTTGATTAAAGCCGGGATTGTTCGGCATTCAAATCGATGTCATTATTCTTTCGAATTCGACAAAATTGATGATCGAAGTATGATGCAGTTGTTGCAGTTCCAATAAATCGGAATCGCCGGTAATCAGGTAATCGGCATCGGAGTCGACGGACAATGACAGTAAATAGTTATCTTTCGGGTCTCTGCATAAATCCGAAACGGTAGTAAGCTCTATCAATTGGGCGCAATCGTCCAATAAATCGAAAAATTCGGAAACAAGGGCTGGCTGAAAATATTTTTTGATTTTGGGCCGTTTAAAAACTTCCGCCAATTCGAGTAATTGTTCCTTGCACGTAAAAACGACTATCTTTTCATCAAAAAGATATCGATGCAAACCCATCAGATTTTTTCCGATCAAAAAAGATATCCAAATATTTGAGTCGATAACGACATTACAAGTTTTGCTTACCCTTTTCATATCGCCTTTGTCTGACGGTTTCAACCTCTTTTGTGATGTCTTCCAATGATAATTCGTCGGTCCGAAGTGATTTCAATAAACCTTCAAACCGTTTTAAGAACAATTCTTTCTTGAGTTCCCGGTAAATCATCAATTTATCCGAATCATCCAAAGTTCGTATGATGCTTACAAATTGCCCCCTGTTCAAATTTAATTGTATGGTTCTCATCTGATTCGATTTTTCTTTTGCAAAGATAAAAATTTAGATGAATACGGATTTAAAGGGTTAATTCTTTTTTTGAGGTATTATCCAAAATGAATTATTGTTTGCCGGGTGCTTTTTCTTCTGTACTTTTTGGCGCCCCAAAAAGATCGAAAATTATTATGACAGATACGTAAAGTTGGAACATGAAAATAAAACTGTCGGGATTATTTTATGCCGGGATAAGAGTGAGACACTTGTTAAATAAACGCTTCCCGAGAGCAACAACAAACTCTTTGCAAGTAAAATTGCCATGTAAAGAAGAATCGGGAAAATTGAGAGAAAACGATGGCCCCGGAGAAAGGTGATTTCTTCAATTCACAAAAACACCAAAATGCAAACATCATTTGACATTTGCATTTTGGTGTTCATGTATTTTTATCTGTATTCCCGATTCAAAATTTCATGTTTCCGACATCAATCCAAATCTCGGAATCTTTGAATCAGAAATCCTTGAATCTTTGAATTTTCGTCACACTTTGATTTCTACTTCCACGCCGCTGGGCAACTCCAATTTCATCAAAGCATCGATGGTCTTGGGTGTGGAGCTGTAGATATCCATCAAACGTTGGAATGAACTGAGTTCGAATTGTTCGCGCGCTTTTTTGTTGACGAAAGTCGAACGGTTCACCGTGAAGATGCGTTTGTGCGTGGGAAGAGGTATGGGACCGCTTACCGATGCTCCCGTCATTTTCACCGTTTTCACGATTTTTTCAGCCGATTTATCCACCAAATTGTGGTCGTAAGATTTCAGTTTTATTCTAATCTTCTGGCTCATATTGAATATTATAATGAAATATTTGCGGTATCGAAGACCTCGCAGTTTTTTGAATCCCGCGAGGTCTGACTTATGATATTATTTTGACTCGCCTTTCACGCCGGCAATAACTACCTTGGCCATATTGTCGGACAAGGCGCTGTAGTGCGAGAACTCCATAGTCGATGTAGCGCGGCCCGATGTGATGGTACGTAACACGGTGACATATCCGAACATTTCCGACAAAGGCACCTTGGCTTTCACCACACGTGCGCCGCCGCGTTCTTCCATGCCGGTGATTTGACCGCGACGTTTGTTGAAGTCGCCGATCACGTCGCCCATGTATTCTTCGGGAGTAACCACTTCCACCGACATGATGGGTTCCAGCAGGATCGGTTTCGCACTTTTGCATGCCGTGCGGAATGCTTGCTTGGCGCAGATTTCGAACGACAGCGAGTCGGAGTCGACTGCGTGGAACGAGCCGTCGAGCAAGGTCACTTTCAGGCTGTTCATCGGGAAACCGGCCAACACGCCGTTGGACATTGCTTCCTTGAAACCTTTTTCGACCGAGGGGATGTATTCTTTCGGAATGTTGCCGCCTTTCACTTCGTCGACAAACAGCAAGCCCGCTACTTCTTCATCTGCGGGTTCGATGCGAACGATGATGTCGGCAAACTTACCGCGACCGCCCGATTGTTTCTTGAACACTTCGCGATGTTGGTACACAGCCGTGATGGCTTCTTTGTAGGCCACCTGCGGGTTGCCTTGATTGCATTCCACTTTGAATTCGCGACGCAAGCGGTCCATGATGATTTCCAAGTGAAGCTCGCCCATACCGTTGATCACGGTTTGACCCGAATCGGGATCGGTGCGAACTTGGAAAGTGGGGTCTTCTTCGGCCAATTTCGACAGGGCGGTGCCTAATTTGTCGATGTCGGCTTGTGTTTTCGGTTCGACGGCGATTCCGATAACGGGATCGGGGAAAGTCATCGATTCCAATACGATCGGCTTATCGGGTGCGCACAAGGTATCGCCCGTACGCAAATCCTTCAAACCTACGGCTGCGCAAATATCGCCCGCTTCGCAAACATCGATGGGATTTTGCTTGTTGGAGTGCATTTGAAACAGACGCGAAATGCGTTCTTTCTTGCCCGAACGAGTGTTGAGCACATACGAACCGCTATCCAACGAACCGCTGTATACGCGAATGAATACCAAACGGCCTACATACGGGTCGGTAGCCACCTTGAAAGCCAATGCGGCCAAAGGTTCTTTCGGGTCGGGCTTGCGCACGACTTCCTTATCGGTGTTGGGGTCGATACCGGTGAGGTTGCCTTTGTCCAACGGACAAGGCAAATATGCTGCAACGGCATCCAACAGGTATTGCACGCCTTTGTTTTTGAACGACGAGCCGCACATCATCGGCACAATAGTCTGCGCCAATACGGCTTTGCGAATGCCGGTCTTCAATTCCTCTACAGTGATGGAGTCCGGATCATCAAAGAACTTTTCCATGAGAACATCGTCGGTTTCGACCACCGACTCGAGCAACTTATTGCGCATTTCGGTTGCTTCTTCCAGCATATCGGCCGGAATGTCCACGATGTCTATCTGTTTTCCTTTATCGTCGCGCCAATACTCGGCTTTAAACGTTATCAGGTCGATAATCCCTTCAAAGGCTTCTTCCGAACCGATGGGAATCACCAGCGGAACGGGATTCGATTTCAAGCGTTCGCGGACTTGGTTGACAACACCGATGAAATCGGCGCCTTTCCGGTCCATTTTGTTGACAAAGCCGATACGCGGAACACCGTATTTTTCGGCTTGACGCCAAACGGTTTCCGACTGCGGCTCAACCCCGCCCACGGCGCAAAACAACGCTACCGTCCCGTCAAGGACGCGCAACGAACGTTCCACTTCGACCGTAAAGTCCACGTGGCCCGGAGTGTCTATCAGGTTGATATGATATTCTTGATTGTTATATGTCCACTTACAGGTGGTGGCGGCGGAAGTAATCGTAATGCCTCTTTCCTGCTCCTGCACCATCCAGTCCATGGTTGCGGCGCCTTCGTGAACTTCACCCAGTTTGTAATTGACACCCGTGTAGAACAAAATCCTCTCGGAGGTGGTTGTTTTTCCGGCGTCAATATGCGCCATAATACCAATATTTCTGGTATACCTTAAATCTCTACTCATCTAATTATTATCTACTCCTCTTTTCTTTGTGCGATGCGAGATTTTAAAAACGGAAATGCGAAAATGCACGGTTGGCCTCGGCCATCTTATGCATGTCTTCCTTTCTTTTGAATGCACCGCCCTCTTCATGATATGCAGCCAAGATTTCCGCGGCAAGCTTTTCGCTCATCGACTTTCCGCTGCGTTTCCGTGCGTAGAGGATCATATTTTTCATGCTGACCGATACCTTACGGTCGGGACGAACTTCCATGGGTACTTGGAAAGTGGCGCCACCAACGCGGCGACTTTTTACTTCGACCATGGGAGTGACGTTTTCCAAAGCTTTACGCCATATATCCAACGGGGCTTTATCGTCTTCTTTCGCCTTGGATTCAACAGTTTTCATGGCGTCGTAGAAGATGGCAAAAGCGGTTGTTTTCTTGCCGTCCAACATCAAATTGTTCACGAACCGTGTAACTTCCTTATCTCCGTATACGGGATCGGGTAATATAATCCGTTTTTTGGGTTTTGTTTTGCGCATTGAAGTATACCTTATATATAATGTATATTATTTCTTTTTGCCTTTAGCGGGAGCAGCAGCCGCGCCTTTTTTCGGCCTTTTTGCTCCGTACAGCGAACGACTTGCCAAACGACCTTCAACACCCGATGCATCCAATGCTCCGCGGATGATGTGGTAACGCACGCCGGGAAGATCTTTCACACGTCCGCCGCGAATCAACACGATGGAGTGTTCCTGCAAATTGTGTCCTTCGCCGGGTATGTAGGCGTTGACCTCTTTTTGGTTCACCAACTTCACACGCGCCACTTTACGCATGGCCGAGTTGGGTTTTTTGGGTGTGGTGGTGTATACGCGAACGCAAACACCGCGCCGTTGCGGGCAAGAATCTAAAGCCGGAGCCTTGCTTTTGTCAACCAACTTGGTCCGTCCTTTTCTTACTAATTGCTGAATTGTTGGCATAAAGTCTATTTATCTCTTATTCAAACTACTTTTAAAAATGGTGTGCAAAGGTACGGCTTTTTTTAATAAAAACAAGTGCGGTGAAAATATTTTGTCGCGGAG
>JAVBRP010000101.1:0-11917 GCA_031547815.1 Bacteroidales bacterium
AACGGCTTATACTTGTCGCCGTCATATACGGCAAGATAGTTTCCCGCAGTGCTGAACGGCGCCCATGTCGATTTATTGACGATAAAGTTCTTGACGATGACGTCGGCCGGTTCGATTCCGTCCGCACGATGCGTTTCGAAATCGCTGCCCGAAACGTAAGCCGTATATGTCGATTGGTTGGCGGCGTATGCTTTCGGAACGGGTTGTTCTTCCCCCGCGCCTACGGGAACGGCAATATTTTCGCCGCCTGCCGACAGCATTTTGAAGGATTCGCGCGCCGATTTTGTTTGCAGCCGGCACACATACAAACCCGGAGCAACAGGTTCGCGGCCTTGCGACAACCCGTCCCAAACAATCTGATTGCGTCCTTGCGGAAAAACCTTGTTGGCAACGATACGCACTTTTCGGCCCGATGCATCGAAAACGGCTACTTCGGCCCGTTGTTGCCGATCGAGGTAAAACGAAACAACCGTTTGCCTGTTAAACGGGTTGGGGTAGCAGAACAAAGCGATGGTCGCATTGCCCGGAGTTTCTGCGGACGTGATGTTTTTGATTTGATAGTACCCGAAATTATCGCAGGTTGCCTCGTGCCGTTCGCTGCCACGAACAAAAAGCACCTTGGCGCCTGCCGCGGGTAGCCCTTTCTCGTCGGTAACTCTGCCCGAGATGTCGACGGCAAAGCAATCGACAAATCGTGAAAGAATAAACGCAAACAACCCAAATTTATACATTTCTGACGTATTGTGATAAAATATCCGACAACAAATATACGGAATTATTCCGGATTCGAGTATTTTATCAAAGATAAGAAAGTGCGTTTTCAAATAGTTGGCATTTGTATTTATCTCGCAAAGACGCAAAGCAAAAATATGTCGACCCTGCGCGAGTCGGTTTTCGCTCGTTCCGGTCGGCTTCGCGTCACCCCCCTCTCTTTTGGAGAGGGGGCCGGGGGGAGAGGCCTTCTTGATTATCTTCCTGCCGGGCGGAACATTCGGCCGAGCCGGATATTGAACGGGAATGTCTTTTCCTTGTTCAACGATAGCCAAACAAACCGCGGCGCACCGACAACGTGATCCTCGGGAACGAGACCCCAGAAACGCGAATCGAGCGAATCGTGGCGGTTGTCGCCCATCATCCAGTAATAGTCCATCTTGAAAGTGTAACTATCGGCTTTTGCGCCGTTGATGAAGATTTCGCCGTTTCGTATTTTCAAGTCGTTGGCTTCGTACACGGCAATGATGCGCTCGTACTTGCTGATGTTCGAAGTGTCGATTTTCACCGTGGCGCCTTTTTTCGGGATCCACAACGGCCCGAAGTTATCCACGTTCCATGCGTATCGCGCATCGTGCGGAAAAATCTCGCTGTCGTACTCGCCTGCGGGTTTCACTATCTTTTCCGCCGATTGCACATTCGACAGTTTCCGCACCGCATCGACATTCGCATTCACCAACGGGATACTGAACAACCCGTTACCCATAATGCGAACCGTTTCGGCGTCTTTATAAATGTCCAGCTTTTCGAGAACCCTGTCGTTGATGCGCGAACCGTCCGTTTGCACGGCATAGCGATATTGAATTTTCTCGAATTGCTCCTGCGGCTTGCCGTTGATGTACACTTGGGCGTTCACGATCGTTAACGTGTCGCCCGGCGTTGCCACGCAGCGTTTAATATAGTTGTCGCGCTTATCGACGGGGCGAACGGTGATTTCGTATTCTTTGAGAATTTGCTTCCGCGAAACGTTTTTGTAATATTCGAACGGCCGCGAAGCATTATTTCCGTTCATTTTATCGATATTCTGCAACTCTTCGGCATGACGACGCACTATTGCGTAATAGCTTTCGGCCTGAAATTGAAGAATTACCGTGTCGCCTTCCGGGAAGTTGAACACCACGATGTCGTCGTTCTTGATGTGCGTGAAACCCGCCAGACGCTTATACGGCCACTTGATCCATTCCACATACGACCTTGTATCCTTGGTCAGCGGCATGGTGTGTTGCGCAAAGGGGAACGAAAGCGGCGTGTTCGGAATTTTCGGCCCGTATTTCAGCTTGCTTACAAACAGGTGATCGCCTATCTGCAACGTTTTTTCCATAGAGCCGGTAGGTATCTTGTAGTTCTGAAACACAAAGATATTAATCAGCGTCACCGCAATAACGGCGAAGATCAATGCGTCGATCCACTCCACCGCCTTGCTGTTGGGGCCGTTCCGTTTCTTCCAAAACGTCCAGTTGACTTTTTTGGTAACATAAATGTCGAACAAAACGGGAACGCCGAGCAACAACCACCAATTGCCCACCCAATAGGCCCAAAGCAAATATAAAAACGTGACGAATCCGAATTTGAAATATTTATCGGATATGATTTTTACGAATCGGGGAACGTCTTTTTGTTCTTCGGCCGACTTACCGGAAGCATTGTTCTTCGCGGAAGTTTGTTTGTTTTTTATATCTTTCATGAAAATGAATTACGCTGATTTATGAAGGCGTTTAAAAGTTAATTTTCAACTCGTCATTGCGAGCGATAGCGAAGCAATCTTTCTGATTATTATGAGATTGCTTCGTCGTTCCTCCTTGCAATGACGTGATATCAGACTTTTTTAATACCCTCATCGATGATTGAACTTGCGCAAAAGTAATAAATATAATTATCCGCAGGTTCGGGATAATCATTCGCCCGACATTTTCAGCAGATCTTTCATGCAGAAAATACCTTTTTTGTCGTGTATGTATTCGGCGGCCATCACGGCGCCCGAGGCAAATCCTTTTCGCGAATGCGCGGTGTGAACGATTTCGATATCGTCTATCTCCGAAGTATATTTAACACTGTGCGTGCCCGGAACGTTGTCTCTGCGTATGGCGTGAACGGGAATTTCGTCGATGCCGTTGCCTCCGTCGAGTTTCCATCTTTTGATGCGGGAAATTTCATCTATGACCCCTTCGGCCAACGTGATGGCTGTTCCGCTCGGAGCGTCCGATTTCTGCGTATGATGCGTTTCTTCCATTTCGATCCGGTATTCGGGGAACCTGTTTATGATTCGGGCCAACCGACGATTGATTTCGAAAAAGATGTTGACGCCGATGCTGAAATTCGAGGCGCAAAGCATCGATCCGCCGCGTTCCGTGCAAAGATATTTCACTTCGTCCAAACGATCGTACCAACCTGTGGATCCGGAAACCACCGGGACACCGAATTCGATGCAGCGGGTTATGTTTGCAAAAGCTGTTTCGGGTTTGGTAAATTCGATGGCAACTTGCGCTTTTTGAAGATTTTCGCGATTGAAATCCGCCAAGTTGTCGATGTCGATCTTCAAAACAATTTGATGTCCTCTGTCAACGGCAACGGCTTCTATCGCCTTGCCCATTTTTCCGTATCCGATTAATGCAATGTTCATGGATGATTTATTTCTTTGTTTGGTTAATGACTTGTGTGTCAATCTATATTTCAAAGACCTGTCGGGTTTTGAAAACCGGACAGGTCTGATGTTTACGTAACTGACACCCCTTCTCCAATTGGGAGAGGGGGGAGAGGCTTTCTAATACAACTCCACGGTAAAAGGCATGCGCGCCTGTATTCCCTGCATACCCGTCACGTCCTTCAACTGCTTGTAATATTTATACGTGTCGCCCAATTCTTTACGGATGGAGCGGTCGCGAACTTCTTCGCTCAGGCTTTCCAGCAAGGCTTCGAATGTGCTTGTTTGCTTGGGAAGTTCCGTTATTTCGTATTCGGCAAGTCCCGCTTTTTCGGCTGCAATGCGCACGGCATCCGTCACGCCGCCGAATTCGTCCACCAAACCGAGCCTTTTGGCGTCCGTTGCGCTCCACACACGGCCCTGGCCTATTTCGTCGACCGCTTCCTTACTCATGTTACGTCCCTTGGCTACGAGCGTGATGAACGTATCATAAACACTTTCCACGCTTTTTTGAAGCAATGCCGTTTCGTCGGCTGAAAGAGGCCGTACGGGATTGGGAAAGTCGGAGTATTTGTTGGTTCGCACCACATCTTGCGAAATTCCCAGCTTGTTGTTCAGCAGACCTTTAAAGTTGGGGATAACTCCGAAAACACCGATGGAGCCGGTAATGGTGGTGGGGTCGGCCACAATGACGTCGGCTTGCGTGGCAATGTAATATCCGCCCGAAGCGGCAACATCGCCGAACGAAGCGATCACCGGTTTCACATCCGAAGCCAGTTGTATTTCGCGGCTGATGATGTCTGAGGCCAATGCGCTGCCTCCGCCCGAATTGATACGGAACACGATGGCTTTGATGCTGCTGTCGCGACGAGCCGTACGGATGGCTTTCGAAACGGTTTCCGACATGACGTCCGAATTGCCTTCGCCCGTCATGATGTCGCCTTCGGCATAGATGATGGCGATCTTCTTGTCGGCGGGTTTCTTTATTTCTTTATCCGAAGAGCGTTCGTACTTGGAAATAGTGATGGTTGCCAGCTTTTCGGCCGATTCGGCGCCGGCTTTCTCCGTCAGTTCATCCAATATTTCGTCCTGATATTTCAAACCGTCAACCAGCCCTTTGTCCGATGCCGACTTCGCGTCGTATATTTCCAATGCGTCAATCCACGTGTTGAGTTGGTCTTCGGTCAGGTTGCGCGACTTTGCGATGACGCTCAACAGCTTGCCCCAAATCGATCCTACATAAGTGCTTGTTTGTTCGCGATTTTCTTTACTCATCGCTTCGAGCATGAACGGTTCCACGGCGCTTTTGAACTTCCCGTGGCGGATGATCTGCGCTTCGATGTCCAATTTCTCCAACGCTTTCTTGTAGAACATGATGCGCGAACTCATTCCCGTAAAGGGAAGGTCGCCCAAGGGGTTCAGGTAAACTTTATCGGCAACGGTTGCCAGATAATACGACTTTTGCGTGTACGAATCGCTGTACGCAATCACGAATTTGCCCGATTCCTTGAAATCGGCCAAAGCATTGCGAATTTCCTCCACTGTGGCTATTCCGGCAGGGATGGAAGTCAATTTCAAATAAATGCCTTTGATTTTGTCGTCGGTTTTGGCGTGTTTGATGCTTGCCAATATTTTATTCAAGCCCGCCGTCTCGCGCGGTTGCATGGTCATGTAATCGAAATTGGGTATGGTCCCTTCGGGAGCGCGTTCCGAAATGGGTGTGTTCAATTCCATCAGCAACACGGAATTGTTTTCCACCGTGACGGGTTTACTTCCGAAAGACGCTATTCCCGCCAATATGCCCGTTACGATAAAGAGCATCATCACAAGGGCGATCATACAGCCTAAAAAGGATGCAAAAAGATATTTTAAGAATTTAAGCATAACGATAAAATATTTAGGTGAGTTCTTTTGAATATAACAATCCGAAACGTAAAAAGTCCCGTCGAGGGACTTTTATATGGTTGTTAAAGAGTTTTGACATGCGACAGAATTCCGATGGCCGATCCCTCCTTGCCGTCCTTGAATGAAATGAAGATGATGTAGACAGCCGTTTTGTTGCAGTCGAAGTCGAAATTTTGATACTCCTTGCCGGAGTCGGGGTAGTAGGAACTTCCCATCAGCTTATTTTCGTCGTAAAGTTGCAGTACCGCATCCCCTGACGATTCTTCATCCGTACAAATGGTAAACCGGTATCGATTTCCTTTGCGCAGCGCCACGGCCTTTTTGTAAATGGGTGCGCGTTGACCGGCTTCCGCTCCGGAAAGTTGAACCGGATAGTCGCTTTGGAAAGTGGCGTCTCCCGCCACCTTCGCACACAAATCAACCTTTTGCGCTTCTGCTTGTGCCTTCACCGATTGGGAAAAACTTGCGACGGTAAATACAAATAACGTCAAAAAGAATATTTTTTTCATTCGTGGAAGAATTATTTAGGATATTTCAGAATCCGTATGAGAAAATATTTGATAACCGGATAAAATTATTGTACCAACTTATTACGTACGATCTCGGTTTGAGCGATCAATTCTTTCATTTGCTCGTCGGTATAATGCACCGTGCTGGTTTCGGTCTGCACGATGGTCAACATACCGTCAACCTCAACGGGTTGCGGCTCGCCTCTTTCGATCGTGATCTTGATTCCTTCGTAAATCGTTTTAACGGGGGCCAAATCGGAAATCAAGCCGGCAATGTAATCTTCGCGCTGATAATTTTTCAGGATGATCATCAACTGGTCGAGAATGATCTTTTGCTCGCCGATGCTTTCGGCCAAACGTTTTTCGCCGGGGCGTTCTTTCAGGAACTGCGTGGACAGATACAAGCCTTCGACCCAAACGCCGGCAACCATCAACGCGCTGAGGTTTCCGCGATTGTTCTTTTGAAGATACTTGTCCATCTTATTGAAACTCTGTTGCGAAATATATACCAGCGAGTCGATGTTCTGATTGTTGGTAGCCAACCGTTTCAAGGTGGTGAAATCGAAAAACTGCCCGACATTGATACCGTCCGCCAAACTTTTCATCGACGTGATGTAATCTAATACCAGCGAGGTTTTGCCGTACATGTTCAAATAGCCGAGGTCGGTGCCGAAAATTCCCAGATTGAACGCTTTTGCATAACTTGTGTTGAACCGCGAAACGTTCTTGGTGGGCGCCAAATATTTTTGTGAGAACGGCACTTTCAAACTCTTGACGAGCGATGCCATTTCGATGGGCGACGATATGTTGCCCACCATCTCCTGCATTACGTTGTCCGACACCTTCAATTCTCCTTCGTGGCGAATCGAATCGGGGATGTCGAAATCGCCCAAGTTCCTGCGACCGCAAGTAGTACATGATGTCATTCCCTGCAAAAGCAGCGCCGTAAAAACGATGACAAACAATGATTTGTTAATCATGAGATGATAAAATTTAAAGGTGACAAAGTTAAAAAATTATTTTTTGATTTGTATGTTGCCGAATAAATTCATCAACTTTTTCAGCAAATCATAATACAACGCAATGTAAAGTAACACCGAAAAGAACCAAATGACACAGATGTTAAACCAATAAGTGTCGAAAAATGTTCCCGCAAAATATTTTCGAGGCGCAAAAAAATGTGTACGCACATTCATCAATCCCGTTGTGGTCGGGTCTTTGTAAATCGGGTCGATTTGTTGCACCAACTCGTGATCGAATTCCAAAATCTTGTTCTTTTCGAACGATTTCTTCACGATTTCGCCTAAATGCTCGTTTTGGTACGTATTTTTGAGATAAGCATACAATTCGGGATTCTGCTTCAACATAATGCCGATCAGCTTTTCTTTTTCGGTGTTGGCGCGCGTAAATTCTTCCATGTACCGCTTGTTCATCGCTTCGATGAAATCCTGAAGTTTGAGCGCCGCATCCGAATTAAATTTTTCGGGTGTCAGCAAAGCAAGATCGAAAGCCGCGTCGGGATGAACGGTCATTTCTTTTTTCACTTCGTTCTGCAATACTTTCAATGCATCAACATTAAAAGTGACTTTTTCGTTCTCCGCAAGCTCATCGAAACAAAAATTGAAACGCTTTTCCAATTCGGGAATCAAATAAACCTGACGGAAATCGGCCGAGCTTTCACGTTTTTCGATGTCATAGAAATACTTTTCGAATCGGTTGTCTTTGTATTGATGCACCATCAAAGCCTCATACGACCAGCGGGTTACCATAAATTCGGCTGCCAAAGGAACTTTGTTGATACTGCCCACGTTGCGGTTCAATTTGTCGAAGCTGAACATGGCGCCGCTGAGCACCATCATCGGGATCATCAGCAACGGGATGATAATGTAGATGGTGACGGCCGAATTGAACGAAGCCGAAATATTCAAACCCAATATGTTGGCAAACACTGCCGTGGAAAATAACGCCAGCCAGTAAGTGAAATACATCCCTCTGACTTCCAGAATAGTGTTGGCTATCAAGACGAACAGTAACGCCTGCAATGCCGAAATGACGATCAATATCGCTATTTTCGAAACAAGATAGCTCGATTTGCTGAGGTTGAGGAAGGCTTCGCGTTTGAGAATCTTACGATCGCGGAATATTTCCTCGGCGCTCACGATCAAGCCTAAGAACAGAGCCACGATGAGGCTCATGAAGATGAAGATGGGAATATTCTCGTTTTCGCGGAAAATGTACACATCCGACATGGGATCGGCGATGTAGCGGATCACGTAGGCAAGGATGAACGCCAGCACGGGCGCTTCGAGCATGGTGAGCAAAAGATATTGCTTGTTGCTGATTTTCGAGAAGAAATCGCGAACCGTATAAATACGCAATTGCTTGAACCAACCCGGAATATTCAATGCTTTCGGAGTTTTTTCACGGATATTGTCGTGCGCTTGGGCCACAAAATTTTGGCGGTACAGTTTTTCCCATTGCGGCGGCGAAATTTTCCGTTTATCGGTATAACGGCCGAATTCGTCGACCACCCTCGCTTCGATAATGTTGAAAATCAACTCCGGATTCACGTTCCCGCAGACGGGACATTCGCCCACGTCGCTGTTGATCTGCGCATCCACACGCTTGAAATACATCACCGCTTCCACCGGGTTGCCGTAATAGATCAGGTATCCGCCCGTGTCGAGAATAATCATTTTGTCGAACATTTTATAAATATCCGACGACGGTTGGTGAATCACCACAAAAATGAGTTTGCCTTTCAGCACCAACTCGCGCAACAGGTCCATCACGTTTTCCGAGTCGCTCGACGACAAGCCTGACGTCGGCTCGTCAACAAAAAGGATGGACGGCTCGCGCAACAATTCCAGCGCAATGTTCAACCGTTTGCGTTGCCCGCCGCTGATGGTTTTATTCAGAGGCGAACCCACTTTCAGGTCCTTGCGGTCGTACAGTCCGAGGTTGCTCAGCGTTTTGTTGACCAGCGCCACCAATTCCTCCTCGCTCTTGTCGCGGAAGCAAAGTTTGGCATTGTAATAAAGGTTTTCGAAAACGGTCAATTCCTCTATCAGCAAGTCATCCTGCGGAATGTAACCGATAACGCCTTCCAATTTTTCCCGTTCCGTGTGCAGGTTTACGCCGTTGATCAGCACTTCGCCCTTCGACGGTTTTTCCAGTCCGCACAAAACGTTCAACAGCGTGGTTTTGCCCGCGCCGCTGGCTCCCATGATGCCGATGAGCTTGCCGTGACCTTCGGTAAAACTGATGTTGCGCAACCCGATGGCGCCGTTGGGGAATTTAAAATCGAGGTCTTTTACTTCGAACGATATTTTATTGGCGGTGAGGTCGGCCAGATAATGCGCCACCACGTCGCTGTAATACACCGGCTTTCCTTTCGGCATTTTCACCGTGCTGCCGGCGGCAAACAGATAAATGCGACGTTTGTTCAGGCCCAAGCCGTTGAGAAACAGCGATTCGCTGCCCGTATATTTCATGAAATACAAATCGACGCTCGGCACGCGCAGAATCACGATATTTCCTTGAAGTTCTTCCGTTTTGATGAATTTGGCATTCGTGCACGGAATAGCATCGCTGCCGATGATCAACATATCCGAAAAATCGAGTTCTTCGGGTTTGTTTTTCAGCACAAACGTCTCGATGTTTTGAAATTCTTCCTTCGAAACCTTAAAAACTTCGGCTACCGTGTTGATAATGGCCATGCGTTGGTCGGAAAACTTGCGGTCGGCATTCACCAACTCAAACAAACGCACCAGCGACACCACTTTCTGTTCCTGATTCAGCGTTTTGTTGATCTTCTTGCAAATACCGAGCACGCGCACCGAATCTTTTACCGAAGTCAGCCGTTTTTTCCCCGACTCCGATTCTTTGTCATTCTCTTCCGACGACTGTTCGTCAAATAGTTTTAAGTATTCGTCGGCGGTTTCCCGGTTGAGCTGTTGATTCAGAAAACTTTCCACATAAGCCCGTTCGCCGCTCAAAACACCTTCGTCCTGTTTCACGATCAACGCAAACAGTTGCATCAGTGCCCTTAAAATCTCTTCGCTCATAAAATAACTTTACCTATAAATAAAATTGTTTATTTCTCCTGTCGTGGAACAAAAAGATAAAAGCCCGATCGGATACTAAACAAATTTTGTTGATTTTTGATAAGAATACCATCCATGTTTTACGAAAAAAAAACGATAATGTTACCTAAACATCCACTTAATCTTCCGGTTTGCGGCAGAAAAAAATAATGCTTTATGTTTTAGTAAATTAAGCCTTACCGAACGTGATCGGTTTAATTCGTTATGCCTCGTAAAGCATAAAATGATATATGCAACCGGCCCCCGCAAACCGTGATTTATAAAATTCGGAACGACAGATAAGTGAGCTTGCCGAAAGGCGCCTTGAGCAACGCCGTTTTCCGACCGAAATAAAATAATATTACCTTCGTGTCGAAAAATCGGCAAGATAATTGCCTTTGTGATGTGACATGAAAAATTGAATTTCGCCCGTCAATCATTACGTTAATGATGCGTGTTTTAAAACATATAAAAATCGGATTCGGACAATTCCTGTTTTGGTTGGAGGAACACCAAATCGGCATTCTGGCAACCATTGCGGTGCATTTGTTGATTGTTTCGATTATTTTGGTATTGAAAATCAACACTTACGCCGAACGGGAATACCAAATCATGATCGATGTATCGCAGATCGACATGAAAAACGAAGAGCAGCAAGCCGAAGAAACGCCGCGGCAGGAGGAAACAAAGCAGGAATTTGTACAAAACCTGCATCGCGAATACAATGTACGCAACATTCCCGTTAATGTGGCCGATGAACGCGCGGTGCAAAACATCGATAAGATGGTGCGCGACATCAAGACGGAGATGAACATCACCGACCCGAAGCCGCAGGAGCAGCCCGAAGAAGTTGTTCCGCAGGAAGAAAAATTACTCGAAAACGAGGCGCGTATTTATGACGATAAATTCCCGATAAACGCTGCGGGAGAGCGAACGGTCTACAAAGGAGCCACAACAATATCGTACGAATTGAGCGGCCGGCGCCACACCTCGATGCCCATCCCGGCATACAAGTGTCGGGGGAGCGGCAAAATTGTGGTGGACATTGCGGTCAACCCGAGAGGATACGTGCTGTCTGCCGAAATCAACAAAAGCAAATCCGATTCGGAAGACCCCTGCTTGACGGAAGCCGCCAAACGCGACGCCGAACGCTCGCGATTCAACGATTCGCCCGGCGCGGCCGCAAAACAGGCGGGAAGCATTACCTATATTTTTATGGCGCAGTAAATGATACCTCTCGCGGTATAAAATTGTGCTTTGCGTGATTATTCTCTCGCAAAGACGCAAAATTACCAAAACACGTACAAAAGATACGTAAGGACGATGAGTCCGAAGCCGACGACATTGACAACGATCACCAACAGCCCGATCCGGAGCGGCGATGCCGCTTTTCGGCCGAACAATGCGATCAGCAGATACTCGATCAAAGCAATTGCCAAAAAGCGGAAAAAATAGTGCAGCGGCAGGAACCAATCGATAAACGCGCTGAGCAAATAAGCGCCCGAAGCGATGAAAATCAGCCGTCGGGGCAGCTTTGAGGCAAAGATGAAAATTGCGGTAATAATGACTTTGACCATAAAAAAGATCAGCAAAAAGTAAAAATACGATTGCGGATCTTCATTTTTTTGCGGATACAAATAATCTCTCCCGGCAACTTTTATCCGATGCGTATCGACCACCGCCACAAATGTCGTTTGTTGCGAAGAAACGCTGAACGGCGTGCTCGATACGATCGTTCCCGCCGTGCCGACAACCGACAGGATGTTATCCGAAGCTGCGGGGACGGTATAGAACAGGCTCACGCGCCGTTGCCGGTTGAACGAAAGGGTGTCGAACACGGCCAGCGTGTCGCCGGATGCAACCGGACCGGCGTCGAGCACATATAATAAACGGTATCGGCCGGTCGAATCTTTGAAAACAAC
Organism: Bacteroidales bacterium; assembly: GCA_031547815.1. Lineage (GTDB taxonomy): Bacteria > Bacteroidota > Bacteroidia > Bacteroidales > UBA4181 > JAIRLS01. The sequence goes on from JAVBRP010000101.1 coordinate 11,834, forward strand.
ATCCAATTCGATACCGAAATCGGCAAACGCTTTGCCGCTCGATCCGAATAATAGAAAGAACGCCGGGAAAACACGCAACAAAAG
>JAVBRP010000371.1:0-4727 GCA_031547815.1 Bacteroidales bacterium
CCGATGGCCATTCCCACGTTCGGCGGCATGACGATACAGATCATGACCATGTTCGTGGTGCCGGTGCTGCAATGCATTTGGAGGGAACGGGCGGTGAAAAGGCCGGATGTTACCGCTCGCATGCCGGGCGATTGAGGAACCGGTTGTAAATAGGCGCAAACTGTCCGGATTTTTCGTTATCGCCCAATGACGATTAATTGTTTTTACGGTGTTCCACTCGGATTACCTTATAATTTAAACTTCAAACCCGAAACTTTGAACGCTTATGCCCGATGTCTGTTATAATAATGGGAAAGAAAACCATATCTTTGTCAGATCGCCTTAAACAAAAGATTTATCAAACGATTCAAGCGCATATTCGTTATCACGGCAATCGTCCTTGCGGCGTTGATATTGTCGGTGTACCTTTTGCTTTGGCTGCCGCCGGTGCAACGGACGATAACCGATATTGCCCTGCGCGAAGTGATGCAGAAAACCGGCAATCGCATAAGCGTCGGCGACATTCGCTTGCGGCCTTTCCGAAGTTTGCTGCTGCGCGAAGTATACGCCGCCGATCTGCAAGGCGATACCTTGCTTTACGTCAAGAATTTGTCGGCAGGATTTCGCTTGTTTCCCTTGTTGAACGGTCGATTGGTGATCCGTTCCGTTCGGTCGGACGATTTTACGGTCAATCTCGCACGCGATAGCGTCGGCGCACCGCTTAACTTTCAATTTTTCATCGATGCATTTGCGTCCGGCGACACCGCCAAAACTTCTGACGGAGGTCTTATTGTTGAAATTGACGACATTCGGCTTGCACGCGGACGTTTTTCGTACGATATTCATTCCGCGCCCGCGCGCGATTCGGTTTTCGACGCCGCACATATTCAAGTCCGCGATTTGGAGGCGCACGTCTGTCTTTTCTCGATTGACTTGAAGCGGCTTGACGTTGCCGTGAAACACTTGTCGTTTCGCGAAAAAAGCGGCTTGACGCCGGAACATCTGTCTTTCGCGGCGACTTCCGACAAGGAAGTGATCGATTTGAAAGATTTGGAGTTGAAATTGCCCCGCTCGTTGTTGAAAATTTCCCGGGCGACGGTCGATTATACGGGTATGCCGTTGTCCCGGTTGGCCGATTCGGCCCGATACGCTCTATCATTGGCTGTTCCTTATTTCCGGTTGCCCGATTTGGCTGCTTTTGCGCCGGTATTGAATCGATTTCCCGCCGGTATCGTCTTGAAAAGCGAATTTTCGGGACGTTTTCCGCTTGCAAAGCTCGACACGTTGCAACTTTCGTACGGAGAAAATATCCGATTGGCGCTCAAGGCTTCGCTTGCCGATTATATGCGTTGGTACGACGCGCCGCTCGAACTGCATATTCCGTTGCTGGAAATAAAACCGACGGCTGTTGCCGAAATCGCGGCATGGACGAAAAGCGGCGCGTTGCCCGTGAGCACCGGCGGCATCCGGCTGTCGGCCGACATTACGGGCGCCTTGCCCGATTTGGCTTTGCGCATTGCGGCAAGATCGGCGCCTTCGGGAAAGCTGAATATCGACGGCACGGGCGGGTTTGTCTTCCGCACGGGCGAAACCCGGTTCAACCTGAATGTTTCGGCCGATAACTTCGACCTGAAAAAGCTGTTGAACAACGATCCGCAATTCGGTTCGACGAGTTTCGCGTCGAAGATCGAAGGCGACATTTCCGGCAACGGCCGCATCGATGCCCGAGCCGATTTGGATGTCGAACGCTTCGACTTCCGGCAACATTCTTATCGCGATGTAGAAGCGGCGGCAAGTTATGCCGGCACGGCGGCGACGTTCCGGCTGACAAGCCGCGACCCCGACGCTCCCGTAACGATCAGGGCCGAAGCCGATCTGTCGCACACGCCGTCGGCCCGTCTTTACCTGAAAACCGCACACTTGATGCCCGACAGGCTTAATTTGACGCCGAATTACAAAAATGCCGATCTGTTCGCCGTTTTGAATGCGGACATTCAAGGTTTCGATCTCGAAAAAATGTCGGCAAACGTGATCCTGGACAGCGTCAGTTTCACCACCTCGCAAGGAACGGCCGCTTTGGAGCCCGTCGGGTTGACGTACGAAGCATTGTCGGGTTCCGAAAAAAAATTCCGATTGCAATCGAAATTGATGACCGTCGACATAACGGGCCGATTTTCGCCGGCCACCATCACGCGGTCGTTTCGCCGCACGCTGTCGGTCTATTTCCCGAAATTCGCCGCTCCGATAAAAATACGGGGAAAAATGACCGATCGGCTGAAAGCGAGCATTTCCGTTCGCAATACCGAACAATGGGCGCGGTTGTTGAAGTTGCCGTTCGCTTTTGTCGACACGGCAAGGCTGGCGGTCGAATATTCGGCCGTCGACAATCATATCGCTGCGGAAGCCGATTTTCCGACAACGAAACTCGAAAATGTATTGCTTTCGGGCAGTAAATTGAGCTTGCGCGCGGATACCGCCAAACGGCGATTGCATTTGGACGCGGGCACCGTTCGTTTCGGCGCGGCCGATACGATGCATTTGGGCGTCAATGTGAAAGTTTTCGAGGACAGTTTGCGGCTCGGCGCTAACTTCAATCTTTTCATGCCGAAAGTACGGTCGAACGGCAGATTGGAATTGGCTGCCGGTTTCGCGAAAGCGGAAGGACGGAAGATACCCGACATCACGGTCGATCTGTTTCCCGCGATGCTGCAATTCAACAAGCAGGATCTGCACATCCGACAAGCCCTGTTGTCGATGAAAGGCGACCGATTCGAGATTCGCCGGTTCGAGATCATGCTTTCGGACAAGGAATACCTGAAAGCGGACGGCCTTGTGTCGCGCGACGATGCGGATACGTTGCGGCTGAAACTCGCCGGTATTCAAATAGAAACGCTGTTGCAAGCGCTTCAATCCGATTTCAAACTGAAAGGCGAAATCAACGGCGAAATTTCGGGCAATCGGCTGTTGACCTCCCCGCGTATTCTTACCGAAGGTCTTTCCGTGAAGGATATTCGCCTCTACGATCAGCCGGCAGGAACGCTTCATTTGACAAGCGCTTGGAGCCAAGAACGCAAAGGTTTGCTCATTTTGGCGGAATTGGAGCGTGCCGATGCGCAATTGTCGACTGTTTCCGGAACCGTTTTCCCGCAAAGGGATTCGCTGTCGCTGAATGCCCGTATCGGCGATCTTGAATTGGCTTGGTTGAAGCCTTTCACGCAAGGAATTCTGTTCGGACTCGGCGGCCGCGCGGGCGCAAACATCAAAGCCGAAGGCAGCGTGAAGATGCCGACCCTTTCGGGAAGCATTTTGCTGAAAGACGCCAACATCGGAGTGAGCATGCTCAACACGCAGTATCGCATTTCCGATTCGATACAAATTCGTCCCGATCGTTTGGTTATGAAGGACTTCCGCATCACGGACGAGAATAAAAACCAAGCGTTAATCAACGGCGAGGTGCTGCACACGAATTTTTCGGACTTCCGGCCTGCGGTGTCGATGAAATTCACGGATTTCCTGCTGCTGAACAATCCGAAGCAAACCGACAGCTTGTTCTACGGGACGTTGCGCGCCGACGGTTCGGCGGATGTTTCGGGTTCGGATAAGGATTTGTTGTTGAAAGTGGCGGTGAAGAACAGAGCAGCTTCGAAAGTATTCGTTAATATTCCCGAAGAGCAGACAAACGAAGCGCGTCAATATCAAATTGTCACTTTCGTGAATAAAGATTCGATGAATTCCGTTTCCGCAGTGGGGATACGCGCAGCGAAGCCTCAAGAGATGCCTCGTATGCCCGTCAGGTTGCAATTGGCTGTGGAAGCAACTCCGGAGTTGCAGCTGAGCGCGGTGTATAACCCGAAAACGAAAGATGCGGCGACGATTAAAGGGGCGGGAAGGGTGGACCTTGCTTACGACTTGAACAATTCGGAAATGAAACTTTTGGGCGAGTACAAAATAACGGAAGGCGTCTGCAATATTTCGTTCAGGAATATCACCACGAAGACTTTTGTCATTCAACCGGGCGGACGGGTTACCTTTAAAGGCGACCCCGGCGCGACCGAATTCGATGTCACGGCAATATATAAAGTGCGGGCCGATCTGAAAACACTCGACCCCGACTTCGCAAGCGACACTTATCTCACCAAAACCCGCGTTAATACCGAGTGTCATATACGCATATCGGGCAGCGCGGAAAAGATGGCAATAAGCTATGCCATTGTGGTGCCCGATGTGGACGAGAGCGTTCAGCGAAAGATTGATGCGCTGCTGGCAACGGACGACATCAAATTGAAGGAGATTGCGTATTTGCTGGTGGCCGGGACATTTTATCCGGCTGCCGATACGGAGCCGACCAAACCGACGGGTAACAATATTTGGACGTCGCTGGCTTCGTCGGCGCTCACCACATCGCTGAACAGTCTGTTGGACGGCGTGCTGAGCGATAATTGGACCATCGGCACCGAACTGCATCCCGACGATTCGGGCGACAACAATATCGACGTGGAAATGATCATATCCACCAATTTGTTTAACGATCGGTTGACCGTTACCGGGAACATCGGATACAAAAATACGTCGGGGACGAATTCGGACGCGAGTTCGAGCAATACCAACTTCACGGGCGACTTCGACGTGCAGTACAAGTTAACCAAAACGGGTAATCTGGTGTTGAAGATGTACAACGTCACCAACGATCAGTATTACGAGCAGGCGCGCACCACACAGGGCGTGGGTGTGATGTATCGCCGCGAAGC
>JAVBRP010000202.1:0-9098 GCA_031547815.1 Bacteroidales bacterium
TATTTCGAATAACTGTCGATCGGATTCACCGCGGGATAACGTTTTTTGTCGGCGCGATCCTGCTCCAACGCGAAAAAACAGCGTGCCACCTTCTTGGTATTTTCGGTCACCGGCTCCTTGAGGTTACCGCCCGCGGGCGATACCGTACCGATGAACGTGATGGAACCCGTGGCGCCGTTGGATAATTCCACGTAACCCGCGCGACCGTAAAAGTTAGAGATGATTGCCGACAAGTCCATCGGAAAAGCGTCCGGGCCGGGTAATTCCTCCAAACGGTTCGACATTTCGCGCAATGCCTGCGCCCAACGCGATGTGGAGTCGGCCATCAACAGCACCTTCAAGCCCATGCTGCGATAGTATTCGGCAATGGTCATGGCGGTGTATACCGACGCTTCGCGAGCGGCCACGGGCATGTTGGATGTGTTGGCCACGATGATGGTACGTTCCATCAATTTGCGTCCTGTGTGCGGGTCGATCAAATGCGGGAATTCCGCGAAAATCTCGACTACTTCGTTGGCGCGTTCGCCGCAAGCAGCCACGATCACGATGTCGGCTTCGGCTTGTTTCGATATGGCGTGCTGCAACACGGTTTTTCCCGTTCCGAAGGGGCCGGGAATAAAGCCTGTTCCGCCTTCTACGATCGGGTTGGCCGTGTCGATGATGCGGACGCCTGTTTCGAGCAGTTTGAACGGCCGCGGTTTGGCGGCGTACGCCATAACAGCCTTACGCACGGGCCACTTTTGCATCATGTCGATTTCGAAATCCTTACCCGACGCATCTGTCAAGGTCGCCATCTTATCCGCGATGGTATATTGTCCTTCGCCGGCAAGTTTTTTAACGGTATATCGTCCCGCAAAGGTAAACGGCACCATGATCTTGTGCGGTTGCGAATTTTCGTTCACTTCGCCGAGCCAGCTTCCGGCAGCAACCGTGTCGCCTTCCTTGGCCAACGGCTTGAAATTCCACAACTTCTTTTCGTCCAACGGAAAAGTGTAATTACCGCGTTTCAGGAATACGCCCTCCATCTTGTCCAAGTCGTTTTGCAGACCGTCGTAGTTGCGCGAAAGCATACCCGGGCCGAGCGTCACCTCGAGCATGTGCCCCGAAAATTCGGCTTCGGCGCCGACTTTCAATCCGCGCGTGCTCTCGTATACCTGTACGTAAGCATTCTGTCCGATCACCTTGATGACTTCGGCCATCAAACGGTCGCCGCCCGTGAGAATGTAGCAAATCTCATTCTGCAACACAGGGCCGTCGGCCTCAATTGTCACCAGATTCGACACAATGCCTTTCACTATTCCTTTTGTCGCCATCGCTCTTTATATTTTTGATTTTTGAATTTCGATTTTTGGTTTTTGATTGATTTTTGGATGAATCGAAAATAATCAATCAAAAATCAAAAATGTTTACAGTTCATTTAATTGATGATTGATTGCTTCGCGGCCGTGCACCACGTTTTCTTTCAGATTGTCGATCAGCCCTCTGAATATCTTTTCGCCTTCAGCGGGATTGAGGCTTGACCAACGTTCGATGATTTCCAACTTCACCAAATAGGCAAATACGCTTTCGATACCGAAATATTTGAAAAAAGTTTGCTCGTCTAACCGTTGCCATTTCAGCAGATCGATTTTCTTTTCGCGTTCGAACAAATCGGGTTCTTCGGCAATGCGCTGAAACGTATCGAGTTCGTCAATCGTTCCCGTCAATCCGAAATCGCGTTGATTCGACGTTTTGATGGATTCGGCCACCTCGTTGTCGCCCACCGGAGCGGGTTCCATTTGGTATTTACGTCCGGCGTACGCGGCAAGGATATTATTGAGGTTCAGATTAAATTCGTACCATTGCGCCACGAACTTATTATCGCATTGCCCGGCCCAACGGTAATACAATTCGGTTAAACGATCCTCCCGACGAGAGGTTTCTTCGATGTGTTGCGCGTCTTTATATTCTTCGATAAACGTTTTGAAATACGGCGGGAAATGTTCGTTTTTCGGATCGTCGTCCTCGCCGATCAGCCGAATGCCTTCTTCCATCTCTTCTTTGGAGAGATTACCGCGCAAATCGAATGCGGCATCCTTGCTTTTGAGATAGTGCAACAGATTTTGGTTGTCGAACTTGGTAAAGAAAAGATCGATCAGCCGAGCGTCTTTTTCCGACAATTGCGGACGCACTTCTTCCTTGAATTCGGCAATGCCGAAAACCGTTTTGCCGGCATCGAATTCGATCTCGGGCAACCCTGCTATCAAACAATAGTAATTCATTATCAATTTTTGATTTTTGATTGATAATTTTTGATTAACATTTTCGGTTTTTAATTTTTGATGGATCAAGAGCGCAATCAAAAATCATCAACCGAGTTTACGAGCTTGACGAAGTCAATCAAAAATTATTGTTTGAACAGCATTTCGACGAGTTGCGGACGGAGAAATTCCTTGAAATAAGCTGCAAATTCCTTTTCGCCGAATTGCACCTTGTAGCTTTTATCGGCGGGCATGATGGAAAATTCGGCGGGTTTGCCGTTCACTTGTTCTATCCGTACGCCCTTGTCGAGCAGTTCTTTGGCTTGTTTGGCGAAATATCGGGTAAGCGTTTCGGCGTCGGCGGATTGTATTATCACGTTTTCCTTGGTCACCCAGTCGGCCGACAGCGTCAGCATCAGTTTTTGCAGCCATTCGTTGCTCACGGCGTCCTTCACGGCAGCATCCACGATCGAACCCGTTACCAGATCGGTAATCTCGCTTTTGAGCGCTTCTACGGCGCGGCCCGCATACAGTTGCAGTTCCGACTGCGTATTTTTGTTTAACTCATCGGCCGATTTTTTGGCATCGGCAATTATTTTTTCGGCTTCTTGCTGCGCTTTTTTAAGCATGTCGGCTTTCTTGGCTTCGGCTGCTTCGACGATTTTTTGAGCCTCGGCTTGCCCTTTTTCAACGCCTTCCCGATATATTTTATCGGTAATTTCTTGAACCTTATTTTCCATTATTTCAATAAATTATTTGTACGGAAACCGGACTGACTGCGCCCGAATTACCCCAATATAAATGGTGATGCAAGATATATATTATATATTGAAAAAGTACCACGCAGTATGGAAAAAAGTGATATTTTTTTTATTATTCTAAAAATCAATGCTTTTAGCGCCAAATATATCTTGTTGTAAGTAGCGATAAAGAAAAACCGTACATTTGTACACGAATTAAGGTTTTTTTTGATGAATTTTCCGATTCTGGCAGCTCGCCGTTATTTATTTGCCAAAAAATCGCACAACGCGGTCAATGTCATCTCGGCCGTTTCCGTGGTGGGAGTGGCCGTAGGCACCATTGTCTTGGTGATTGTGTTGTCGGTTTTTAACGGATTCGAGGATCTTACCAAAAAATTGTACAGCACGTTCGATCCCGATTTGAAAGTCACGCCGGCGACGGGAAAAACGTTTATTCCCGACCCCGAAAAACTGCGGGAATTGAAGAACGATCCGGGCGTGCTTGCGTTTTCGCAAACCATCGAGGAAAATGTGTTGGTGCGCTACGGCGATCAACAGGAAATTGCCATGATGAAAGGCGTGGACACGGAATATCAACACATTACGGGAATCGACACCATGATGTTCGACGGGCAATTTCGTCTTTGGATGAACGATATGCCGCAAGCCGTGGTGGGTGTCGGCGTGGCCGGAAAACTTCGCGTAGGGCTGAGTTTCATTACCCCGCTTTATTTTTATGCCATCCGCAATACATCTGATATATCGTTGAATCCCGAAACGGCATTGAACCGACAATATATTTTTCCCGTCGGGATTTTCGATATCGACGAGGAAATTAACGAACAATATTTGCTGGTGCCGTTGGAATTTGCCCGCAATTTGCTCGAAAACGATTCCGTTGTCGGTGCGCTCGAAATAAAGCTGAAACCGGGCGCGAATGAGGCCGAAGTTCAAAAGCGGATTATCGGGATTTTCGGTACGGGTTTCGACGTGAAAAATACCTACCAACAAAAGGAATTTTATTTCCGGATACTGAAATACGAGAAATGGGTAGCTTTCATGATATTGGCCTTTGTGTTACTGATAGTTTCGTTTAATGTGGTCGGTTCGCTTTCGATGTTGATGATCGAGAAAAAGAGCGATATGTCCATTTTGCAGAGTTTGGGCGCCGACAAACAAATGATCGGCCGTATATTTATCACGCAGGGTTGGATGATCGTCCTTTCGGGCGCTTTGGCGGGCATGCTCATCGGCGCCTTGGTTTGTTGGCTGCAAATAACGGTCGGCATCGTATCGCTGCCCGACGCAGGTACATTTATCATCGATCGTTATCCCGTTGCCATGCGATTGTCGGATTTTGTGTTGACTTTGATCGCCGTTGTCGGCATCGGCTTCCTCACCACATATTTTCCGGTAAAATATTTTGTGAAAAAATACGTGACGTAAACCTGTGTCGGTTTGATATATCCGAATCGTTAAGCAAGTACGCCGGTAGGATAATTTGATGCGTGTATCGTCGGTCGGGTTTGCGATACAAATTAAATATTTATTACCTTTGGCCGACAATTTGCGGCGGATGCCGCGCGGTACAAAGTTTCTTAACACAATCTCACATTATGCCGGAAAATAAAACGACCTCGTTCGCCGAATCTTCGCAAGGAAGTTCGAAAACCTACATCGTGGCAACAGCCTTCCTGTCGCTGTTTGCCATCGTCGGCATCGCCTACTACGGCTTGCCTTTCTTTTTCGATTTTATGACCAAGGATTTCGATTGGTCGCGAACCACCGTCACTTCGGGCAATGCGCTCGGAAAGCTGCTTATCGGCCCGCTGTTCGGGTTCATCGCCGGGTGGCTGATCGACCGTTACGGCCCGCGCCGGCTGATGTTGCTGGGGTCGGTGCTGATGGGCGTTGCCTTGATCGGATTGGGTTACACCGGCGGTTCTTTGTCATTATTTTATATGTTCTACATTTTCAATGCCCTCGGATATGTCTGCGCCGGGCCGTTGCCGTGTCAAGTGCTGATATCGCGATGGTTCGATAAAAACCGCGGCAAAGCGATGGGAATCGCGTATTTGGGCATCGGTGCCGGCGGCGCGTTGGCGCCGTTGCTTGCCGCCAAGCTCGAAAGCAGCTACGGTTGGAACATGTCGTTGGCATGCCTGGGTATTTTGGTGATTTTGATTTCGATACCGATGGTCTTTTTCATCCGGGAACCGAAAAGAAAAGAAGCCGTAGCGGAGAAAAAAGCCGAACCTGCGGCAGTTCCGATAAAGAACATCCTGAAAAACCCCAATTTCTATTTATTGGGTCTCGGAAGTATGTGCGCCATCGGAGTGGTGGGCGGGGTCGGACAGCATTTGAAGCTGTACCTGCGCGATATAGACTTTTCACAGGAAAAAGCCGCACACATCATGTCGTTGGTCTTGGGAATGAGCCTTATCGGAAGACTTCTGATGGGCTGGCTGGCCGACCTGATCAGCCGTAAGTATGTCATGATCCTGATTTACTTGATGGTGGCATCGGCCATACCTTTATTGCTGCTGCCCGATTTTCCCGGAAGGATATACATTTTTGCCGTCGTATACGGTATCGGCTTGGGCGGCGACTACATGATCATTCCGTTGATGGCCGGCGATCTGTTCGGCGTGCGGGCTTTGGGCCGGACGATGGGCATTATCCTGGTGGCCGACGGTGTTGCCGAATCGTTGTTCCCGATGCTGGTGGGCGCCATGCACGATGCTTCCGGTAATTACATGATCGCGTTCACGGTGCTTATCTGCGTCGCTTTAACGGGAGCCGTCATCATCTCCTTCCTGCCGAAGAAAGCAACCGCAGCATAGTGAAGCATCATGCCTCGTGCGAATTGTATGCTTCTCACGGCATAAAAAATCATGTGCGTAACATCAGTTACAATTATATTCTTTTGTCGGTGAAATGCCTTTCCGGTTTCGCGGGTATTGCGACTCATCGGGCAAATGTTGGGATATTCGTCATATTTTATTTGTCGTGTTCGCGAAAAACCAACGCCTTTCCTTTGTCCGTATCGATGTCGAATTCGTTGCCGCACGCTTCATTCAGCGAGCCTTGCCACCACGAGGATATTTTTTTTCCGATAAGCAAATACTTCAATCCGCGGAAAGTAAAAACCGTATCGGGTGTGAGGCTGAATATGGAAACCTGTTGACCCGGAAAACTTTCGAAACGCGCCGATTGCAATACAGGCATGAAAACGCCGTAGTCGGTAATCATCTGTACATCGGCAATTTCGGCATAATCGGCCAACAGCGAAATGTTGCCCAGGCTGTGATCTTCGCGTTTTCCCGTAGCGCCGAGAATCGTGATGTCCGTCCAACCGTTTTTGATACAGAAACGAACCGCTTTGGTCAAATCGTTGATCTCTTGGTCGGGGTCGTGATGCAAAATATCACCGTAACGTTGTTCGATTTCTTCCGAAAGACTGTCCAGATCGCCGACAATATACTGCGGTTCGAGGCCGTAACGCAGCAATGCTTCCGTGGCACCGTCGCAACAAACGATTCGCAAAGCGGTTTGCAGAAACGATACCGGGACGGGGTGTTGCGGAAACGCCCCATTGGCCAGTATCACCGTGCGGAAAGGATGCGTGAAAGGTATAACGGTCATTCGGTATTATCGTTATCGTATGATTGTTTCCATTTGATCAAACCTGTAACGGACAAGATGCCGTAGACGACAAAAAGTCCCGCGGTAGGGTAAAGCTCGCGATAAAAATACAACACCGAAGAGAAGAAATTGATGAATATCCACAGCCCCCAATGTTCCAATATTTTACGTGCCAACATCCATGTGGCGATAATGCTGAGCGAAACCTCCAACGCATCGTAATACGGGACGGGCGAATCGGTATAATATTTCAATATATAGCCGATTCCTACATACAACGCGGCGGATATTGCCGTAAGAACAAGCGCCGAAGGTATCCGTAATCGGCTGATGCGCAATTTAGTTGTCGTGCCGTCGGGCTTTCGTGCAAAACGCCAACAATACCAACCGTAAATGCTTACCGCCACGTAGTAAATATATAAAGCCATGCTGCCGTACAGTTTGGCTCGAAAGAAAACGATTACGAAAATGAGCGAGGAAATGAATCCTACCACCCACATACTCGGTTTTTGCTTGATCTCTAACCAAATATACAACAATCCGCTGACAACGGCGAGAAGTTCCTGCCAATTATTACGCGCCCACAGAAATAAATCGCTCGGGGCAACGATTTGCAATACGTCCATTAAAAAATACAGACGCTTATCGCTATCTCCGGACGATTTGCAACACGTTGCCTTCGGGATCGGCAAAGTTGCGGATGCGTCCGCCGCCTACAGCTCCGAATTCGGGGCCTTCCCACGTCACTCCGTGTTTTTCGAGCGCCGCCATTGCCTTATCCATATCGCTTACGCGCAAAGCCAAATGCGAAAATCCGGGAGTGCATATCGCGCGTTGCGGACGAGCGGAACCGTCTTCCGGCATCATTTCGATATACGTGCCGTCGGGTGCTTTGATGATATACACGGGCTTGTCGGTTTGCGCAATGATTTCGTATCCCAGCACGTCGCAATACCATTTGGTCAACGCATTCACGTCCTTAGCCGCAATAGCCGGATGATCTATTCCGAGAATAACATTCTTCATCTTGTTCGTTTTTAATTTTGAATAATAAATGCAAAGATACGGATTCCCGATACTTTGAACAAACTAAAAATTTACGACTCATATATTAGATTTGTTTTGTTTATTGTGTATGACTGTTAAGTGATTGATTATCGGCAAATCGCTACTTGTTACCGTGGTAACCGTAACCGCGGTAACGAAGCGGCGAGATGCTGATTTTATAATTGAGTAAGCGCGTGCAATAATTTGAAACACAAGCTGCTTCCGAAATTCGACATAGAGGTCGTTTACCTGTCGTTGGACGATATGTGATCCGAATAACATAAAAATTATCTTTTCACTTTGTTTTTTCAAAAATAACCTCTATTTTCGCATCAGCACAGGTCAGCACAGCATAGCTGATCGGGTCGGATCATCTTTCTGATTTATAGAAGATAAGTAATGAGGATAGAGTTCACGAAAGAAGGAACAAAGCTTCGGCAATTGATCGATACCCTGACCGTAGCCATCGGTCAAGGGCAATTCAAAATAGGCGATTCGTTGCCGTCGATCAATCTGTTGAGCAAAGAAAATACGGTGTCGCGCGATACGGTATTCAAGGCGTATACCGAATTGAAGCGGCGGGGGTTGATCGATTCCACGCCGACCAAAGGTTATTACGTGAACGGTTCGGTGAATAAGGTGTTTATGCTGCTCGATACTTTTTCGCCATTCAAGGATGTGCTATACAACTCTTTTGCGGCGAGGCTTCCGAAAGGTTATACCATCGATTTGCTGTTTCATCACTACAATCTGCGCGTTTTCGAGTCGGTAATCAACGACAGTCTCGGACGTTACAACATGTATGTGGTGATGAATTTCGACAACGGCAAGATCAGCGAAACCTTGCGGAAAATCGATCCGGGAAAGCTGCTGATTCTGGATTGGGGAAAATACAAAGAAGAAAATTATTCATACGTCTGTCAGGATTTCGATCATACGCTGTATGATTGTTTGACGGCGGGTTTGCCGCAAATCCGGAAATACGATCGCTTGGTGATGTATCTGCCCGATTCGTCGCCGCATCCGCGCAGCAGCATTCGGTATTTCAAGCGTTTTTGCAAGGATCACGGCATCGAGTGCGAGGTGACGACACACATCAATGAATCGGATGTGCGGCGAGGAACGGCTTATTTGGTCGTGCCGCAAAAGGAACTGATCGAAATGGTGAAGTTCTGTCGGCGCAGAAAATTCAAACTCGGTCGCGACGTGGGATTGATCGCCTACAACGACATGCCGATGTACGAAATTATCGAAAAAGGCATCACGACGATCTCGGCCGATTTCGAACGCATGGGCCGAATGGCTGCCGAATTTGTCGCCGCCAAACAAAAAGTTCGCGAAATTGTCCCGACGCGATTGATCGTCAGGGGAACGCTTTAAAAATACAAGATTCCAAATCGTTCTTTGACATATTGGGTTACACGTT
>JAVBRP010000127.1:0-6559 GCA_031547815.1 Bacteroidales bacterium
TTGGTAAGGGTTTCCGGACAATCCCAATAACGCGGCAAAAGCAGGTTCGGTTTTATACTCCTCTCTTTTTAAGCGGATTATTTCCCTGCGAAATGTCTCGCCGAGCAATTGCAATATTCGGTGTTCGAGCATCATGTGGCGATAAGCGGATTGTTGATCGGGAGGTTTTGCTTCCGCGAAAATCTCTATTTCTTGCCCGTCGACGAAAAAAACGGCGACATATCGGTCGCCAGACAAACGATCGGTGAACCCGGCGCAATCGGAGTAATGTCGGCGTACGATTTCGCGAAACTCCGTAAAATCGTGCACTTCGCAAATGATGTCCAAATCGCTTTCGGGTAAATCGACTTCGATCGGAATCGTTCCCGCCAAAACGGGTCGGTAAGGCTGCAAAAACTCAAAGATACGAATCGCGTCGAGCAAACCGGCACATTTCCGTTGCCGCTCGTTGCCTGTTCTCAAATATTCGATTCCCGATATTTTATTTTTTGTCGTCATCAAGGAATTGTCCGGAATCGAGCATCTCCCGCATCTTCTTTTTCTTCAGATAAACCATCAATTCCTGAACATAATTGCCGATACGATGGTTCAGTCCCAAGTGGGAAATAATCTGATAATACGGTTCGGCGCGACGGATATTATCTACCTGCAACCAAGCGCCGGTGTACGCAAAGCAGAACGATGCGAGTTGCGACATAGTGATAAATCGATTTTCCGAGGTCAGCGCATTCAAATCGGGAATATTGTTGAACAATTCAAACACTTCGGCGGCGCGATCTTCCTGAACCAACCATTCGGCGTACCAAGCCTTTACGGAAGGATCGTCGGGAAAACGAGCGTATGCTTCTTTCACCGCATCGGTATTTACTTCTTCTTCGATATCCGACAAATCGGACAGATACAAATTCCAAAAGAACGGCTCTTCGGGGTGTTGTTCGATGATCGCTTTCATTTCCGCGGAAGATCCGTCATAATTTTCGGCATCGTACAATTCAAAATATCGGGCAAGCAGGTCCTTATATTTCTCAAAAGGATCATCTTCTTCAAAATTTTCGGCCGAAAGCCGAGGATCGTTTGTAATACGGCCGAACTCATCACCGATTTCTTTCCTGTCTTCGGCCGTATTTACTTTCGCCAAATATATCAAATCGGTCAAAACCTGAACTTTAGTGAACGTATCGCCATATCTTTTGTCTTTTTCCATATATTCGTCCACACCCGTCGCAATCACATCGTCCAGAACTTCCAAATAATTAAGGTTGTCTTCTTTCGGATTTCCGTCTTCGTCGAGGTATACCACATAAAAATTGTCGCCTGCGGTTTTTTCCAACAGGGCCATTTCATTAAGCTTATTTTCGCCGTGAGGAATGATCAGCACCGGCACGCCGTTGTCGCCCAACGGAATATCCATCAAGGGAATATCTTCGGAATCTTCTTGGAGAATATATTGCGCGGTCTTGAAATCTTTATGCGGCGCAAAGCCGTAATCTTCGGCAAACTCCAATCCCGCATAAATAATGTTGTGCGCCAAATGATAATCGCATTCGATGAATGTATCCTCATTTTTTTTCAAATAATCGTCCATTTGCAAAGGCGATTCGTTGAAACCGTACCAACACATCTTGACGCCGTACAATTTCAAATCGACAATAAATTGACCGACAGTCTCGTTTCCGTTGGCATGACGGCGTACGACAAAAATTGTGGCATATTGCAGTTCTTCCCAGTTTTTGTTGATATAACATCTGTATATCGGCAAGTTACGAGCGCGCGAACGCACTTGCGCTTCCACGGAAGTGGGTTTCGAAACGATTTTTTCTTTTTTCATGGTGATGATTCGGTATGTGTTTTTTGAAGCGCCAAAAATACGCATTTTCGGTCATTTCCGTTTTTTCTTTCCGAAGAAAAACAAAGGCAGATAAAACAATATCCCCGTCAACGAGAACATCAGTCCGCCCATGGTGCCGGCGGCAAGCGCAAACCAGAACGGTTCGCGATGTTCGCCCACCACAAACGGTATCAACCCGAGAATGGTGGAAAGAACGGTGAGCACCACAGGCGTTATTTTTCCGTGAAAAGCTTGTATATAGAGACGTCGCGAAGAACACGACGAGTCGTGTTTCAGATTGTTGTAGTCGTTGATGATGTAAATGGCCGCGTTTACCGTAAGCCCGCAAAGCAGCACGAAAGCAGCGAAGCCGCCTTGGTCGAAATTCAGGTGAAACAGGTAGAACGTAAGGAACAGGCCGATGAAAGCGAACGGTACCATGGCGATGACCGCCAACGGTTGCAGCAACGACTCGAACAGTATGGCGCAAAGAACATACATCACCGCCAATATCAACAGAATGAGCCAATATTGTTTTTTCTCCTTCTGCCACCACCCGTATCTGCCCGAATCTTCGGCTTTGTAGCCCAACGGCAGTATTTCGTTGGTTTCTTTGATGGTTCGCTCGTGCAGTTTGGCGCCGAATTTTGCGGAACCGATGTAATCGTAACTCACGATCATCGTATATTGCTGATTTTCTTTGCAAACCTCCATCTGTTCAGCCTCTTTTGTCATGCGACTCACCGACGACAGTTTGAGATAGGCATCGCCCGAATGCAACAAATTGTTGTACAGCGTCCATTGATCGGTTTCGGCCAGTTGCTTGGCGCGATATTTTATCTGTTGGTACGATCCGTCGATCACCGTGCCGACAGCCGTTTGTTCGTTTCCCGCAGCATTGCGCACCATGCCGAAATACGCGGGAAGCGAAATGCCGCTCATGGCCAATCGTTCTATATCGGGCGTCAGCGTAAATTCGCGATTGATGTTTTTATACCACGAGTAGCGACTCATCAGGTTTACTTCCTTGATACGCGGGTTGATCAACAGTTTCTCACGAATGCTCTCGGCGTAACCGTAGAGTTCATCGAAGTTATAACCGAAAAGTTTGACTTGATACTGCCCGTTGGTCTCGTACATGCGGTTCGAGAAAGCGTCGCCCACGCCGTAAACCGACCAGTCGGCCGCTCCGGAATTGATGCTCCACGTGATCAATTGACTTTTCAGTTGATGCGGAAAATAGCCGAATTCGTGTTCTTTCTTGAAAGTGATGCTGATGGTTGCATTTTGCGCGTTGGGGATATTGGTTTGAAAACGTTCGATTTCGGGAAACGCCGACAGATATTGCTCCAGCGATTCCATCGATTGATTCATCTGCACGATGGTCGATCCCGGCGGCATGGAAGCGTAAACGTTCAATGTGGTGCGTTCGCGATCGGGATTCCACTGCGAGCCTTCGTACACAAACTGCACGAACAGACGCAAAGTGCCGCCCAACGCTTTATCGACGATCGGTTTGGCTTTTTCGACATACCACGGGCTGCCCAATGTTTTGTTGTAGATGTCGGCCCAACGGCCTTCTTTTTCGATTTTATTGGGCAACAGGAAAACCGGAAGTCCGAACCCGAGAATAAAGATCACCCATGCCACCCAACGATAACGCCGAATTCCCGAAAGGGACGATGTATAAATGCGCGAAGCAAATGCGAGACGCCGACGAAGTTTTAATTTTCGATTTTTGATTTTTAATTTTTGATTCCCGATTGCCGACAATCGCAGGTATTTTCCCGCCAATCTGTCGTATAACGCGGGCGTGAGAAACCATGCGCTTGCCAGCGACACCATCAGGTTGATGATGACCACGATGGCGAAATCGACAAGATTGATTTTGATGCGATCGTCCAAAAAGAAAACGGCGGAGAGCGAAATAGCCGTTGTGAGCGTCGCGGCCAAGATGGCGACGAATACGCGCTTGTTGCCGCGACTTCGGATATGCTCCACCATCACGATGGTGTTGTCGATGATCAACCCCAACGAAATGGTAATCCCCGCCAAGGAATAAAGATGTATCTCGACATCCAGCAAGTAATACATTCCCAGAGCGATACAGATGTTTGCAATGATGCTCAGCAGGATGATCATCAGGAAACGAAACTTGCGCGTCATGACAAGGATGAACACCAAGAGAATGCAAATGGTGGCGATGGTGCGCGTATAGATTTTATCGAGTTCTTCGCCGATATATTCCGTCGAATCATAAGTATTCAGCAGCGAATAGCCTTTCGGCAAGACGGATTCCATATCCTTGAGCATTTTTTTCACTTGTTGCGCCAGCACGATATGGTTGGATTGTGACGACGCATAAATCACCACATTGATGGTACTCATCCCGTTAATGCGGTAATACGATGACGGCTCCTGCTCGATGTGGCGTATGCCGGCAATGTCGCCGAGACGAATCATCCTGCCTTCGGCCGAACGGAGCGGTATTTCTTCCAAACGGGTACGTCGCGATTCGGGAATGCCTACGGTTAACTGCATCCACGCTTTTCGGCCTTTGTCGTCGACATCTTGCACCATGCCGAGCGCCTCCACGGAGTAATGACGGCTCACGGCTTGCTGCACGGCATAAGGCGTCAACCCGACGGCTTGCAGTTGCACGGCATCGTATTCGATCATCCAATCGTAAGGCGAAGCGCCGTATACGGCAATGCGGTTGATGCCGTCTATGCGCGACAGTTCGGGCTTGATTTGTTCCTCGGCGTATTGCTGTATCCCGGCTGGATTGGCGGACGCCTGCAACGAATAAACCAACAGTGCTTTCTCCTTCTCGTTGTCGGGACGATTGAGCGAAAGGGTCGGGAAAGTGACGCCTTCGGGCAGTTTCGGATAAAGTTGGCGTATGATCGATGCCGCTTCGAAACGCGCCGCATCCATATCGACCGTTTTATCGAATTCGATGGTGACGGAACCGCCGGCATTGCGCGAAACGGAAGAAATCTTGCGGATGCCGCGTATACGGTTCAATCCGCCTTCGAGCATCGATGTGACTTCCTGCTCCACAACCCGCCCCGAAACATTGGGCCACGAATAGCTCACCGTCACCGACGGAAGCGTCTGCGACGGTTGCCACTGCACATGCAGCAGCGGCAAAAAGGCTAACCCCGCTATGGCGAGCGTCGCCCAAATGAGCAATACGGTGAAGGATGAGAGTTTCAAATTTGTTTTACTTGGCGGGTTAAATTATCCGGCGGTCATCATTATGAGCATCTTCGTATTTTCACCAACAAAATTATTACTTTTTCGCTTGCAAACAAACCGGTAAGGGTAAAAATCGAAATTAAAACCGTGCAATTTTCTATTCCGTATAAATCTCCCCGATCATGTACAATTTGCATCGGCCGCCGATTTCGACCCTGTCATTTAAATATTTGCATTTGATAAACCCGCGACGTTGCGATAATTGTACGGCGGTCATTTCGTTCTTTCCCGACCGATCGGCCCAATACGGAATAAGCGTCGTATGAGCCGACCCGGTGACGGGATCTTCGTTGATGCCCGATTGCGGCGCAAAGAATCTCGAAACAAAATCGACTTCGTTGCCTTTGGCCGTAACGATAACACCTCGTCCGTTCAATTTTGCAATTTCGTCGAATTTCGGTCGAATTTGTTTTATCCGGTTTTCGTCTTCAAAAACCAGCATATAATCGGTTTTGCCTTTGAATGCCGCCACCGGTCTTACATTGAATCCGCGCACCAAATCGTCGGATATCGCAACAGGTTCGAATACATCGGAAGGAAAATTCAAAATCAAAAAATCATCTTGTTTTCTTACCGTCAATAAACCGCTTCTCGGCGAAACAAAACGAACCGTATCGTCCGAATGACCTTCATGCATCAACAAAACGTAAGCGGCCGCAAGCGTTGCATGTCCGCAAAGATCAACCTCAACCGCAGGTGTAAACCATCGAATCTCGTACCAATCTTCTCTTTTTACGTAAAATGCCGTTTCGGCAAGATTGTTTTCCGCAGCAATTTTCTGCATCAATGCGTCATCGGGCCAATCCTCTAAAGGACAAACGGCCGCGGGGTTTCCCGTAAAAAGCCTGTCGGCAAATGCATCAGCTTGGTATATTTTCAGTTTCATTGTACAAATAAATTATTTTGTACCAAGATAATTCACGCTGTTTTTGTCAAAAATTATATTTGACAAAAATTATGTTTGACAAACATAATGTTTCTATAACATAATTACAAATATTTTATCGTTTTTTTTACTGAGCCTCGATCGTCGGCGATTGATTTCTTTTTCATTATTTTTGCACCAAATTTGTAATCGGGCAACCGGGTAAATAAAAATCAAAAACAGTAAATGGCAAGCAACATTCTCCTCGAAAAGTTGGAAAGCATCAAGGTTCGTTACGAAGAGATCGGGCAACAGATCACCGACCCCGACGTGATGGCCGACATGAAACGTTACGTGAAGTTGAACAAGGAATATCGCGATTTAAGTCCGCTGATCGATGCTTACGGCGAATATCGGAATGTGCTGAGCAATCTGGAAGAAGCGGAAAATATGCTTCGCAACGAAAAGGACGATGAGCTTCGCGCGATGGCCAAAGAAGAGATGGAAGCGCTGAGCGAACGTGTCGCGCCGCTCGAAGAACAAATCAAGTTGCTGCTGCTCCCCTCCGACCCCGAAGACGACAAAAACGCGGTGATGGAAATTCG
>JAVBRP010000196.1:0-4450 GCA_031547815.1 Bacteroidales bacterium
GGGGTATACAGGTTGTTGAGCGTCACCCCGTGCACGGTGGAAGCATGCACAAACCATCCGTTTTGCAGATATATGCCCACATGCGAATTGTTGCGCCCGCGATAATTGAAAAACACCAGGTCGCCTTCCTTCAATTCGGCAATCGGCTTCGGCCGAATAACATTCGACATCCCCGAAGCGCTGCGCGGCAAGTCGTTTCCGCATAGAGGCCCGAAAACATTCCTGACGAATCCCGAACAGTCGGTGCCTTTCTTGTCGCTGCGACCGTAACGATAAGGGGTTCCGATCCATTCGTGAATGATGCGGTACAATTCGGGAATATGAATCGCCGAATCGCCCACACTCATGTATTGCGCGAAATATTGCACCACAGCCTCATCCGCGCGGGGCGCTTTGGCAAAGCAGGACGCAATGCCCGCAATCAATACCGCGATCGATATTCTTATTCGCATCATCTCACATCGGGGGATATCCGTCGCCACTCAAAATATCTTTGCTGAATATTTTCAACAGCGCTTTTAAATCAGCCGCATTTTCGCTCATGTTCTTCTCTTCGTACAAAGAGAGCAGCCGCTCCAACAGCGTTCCGATGACCGTCGCATTGGAACACGGCCGATAATATGCATGTTGTACGGGGATATTCAGTTTCCGGACGTAACCGGTGATTTCCGGGCTGTCGAAATGCGCGCCGTCCATGAACGGATTGATGTAAAAAAGCACATCGGCACCCAAAGGAGCGTCTTCGCAGGTTACGTCGTCGTCCACAAAAACCGAAATGAAATTGCCCGGCAGCGGCACTCCGTATATCGGGATATGCAACCTTTGCGCCACGCCAATGTAAAGTATCGCCAAAGATACATCGTTACCGTTTTTGGTACGCAACACATGATGAATGTAAGCATTATCCAACGAATCGATATTATTCCTGTCGCCTTTAAACCCGAACTTCGAAAAGAAGATGTGATTCAAGGCCGTCACCTTTTCTTTGGGCCTTTGCTCCTCATTCAACTTCACCCAGGCGTCTTTCACTATTTTGTCGACTGCCTCCGAAACCTCCGCGAATGTCAAATAGGGTTGTTGATAAGTGGCCACCAACCAAGCGCCTTCAATGATATCGGCAGGACACGATTTTTTCCATTCCGCCAGTTTTTCGTAGAGCGTATTGAATCGCGCCCGACGCATCAACCAATCCAGCCGCGATACGGATATTTCGTCGTCCGCCCGGTTCCACAGGTTTTCCAGAGTCGGAATCAACTTCGAATCCAAAACGAGCGATTCGCTTACCGCTTCGAAAGTATCCCTGTCCGGGTCTTTCAGCAGCAACAATAATGCATCCAAAGAGCTTCCCTTCATGCGAGAACCGGCATTGTGTGTATTAAATGGCGTGTTTTATCGAAAAAACCTGTCCGGCTTTTATACCCGACAGGTTTTATATTTACTTCAAGATCAATATAGAATTTATTCGTCTTTTTCTTCCGCTTCGAACGCCTTAATCAAATCCGTTTGAATGTCGCCCGGAACCTGAGCATATTCGGCAAACTTCATCGAATACATGGCGCGCCCGCCGGTGATGGAACTCAGCGAAGTGGAGTAACGATTCATCTCGGCCAAAGGCACACGCGCGGTGATCTTCTCGAAACCCTTCTCGCTGGTCATCCCTTGAACCACGGCGCGACGGGTTTGCAGGTCGCTCATCACGTCGCCCATGCGGTCGGCCGGAACCCATACTTCCACATTGTAGATCGGTTCCATGATCTTCGGGCCTGCGTTCTTGAACGCTTCCCTGAATGCGTTGCGTCCCGCCAAGCGGAAAGAAATTTCGTTGGAGTCGACCGGGTGCATCTTGCCGTCGTACACCGTTACGCGGATGTCGCGGGCATACGAACCGGTGAGCGGCCCTTCTTCCATCTTCTCCATGATCCCTTTCAATATCGCGGGCATGAAGCGCGCATCGATGCTTCCGCCGACGATACTGTTGTAATATACCAGCTTACCGCCCCACGGCATGTCGTATTCTTCCTTGTCGCGCACCGATACTTTTATTTCCTTGCCGTTGATCTTGAACATCGCGGGATCGGGTGTGCCCTCGATATACGGTTCGACAACCATGTGCACCTCGCCGAATTGCCCCGCGCCGCCCGATTGCTTCTTGTGACGATAGTCGGCTTGCGCTATCTTGGTAATGGTTTCCCGATAAGGGATTTTCGGAGTGATGAATTCGGTGGCGATTTTGAAAATATTGTCGAGATGCCATTTGAGAATGTTCAAATGATATTCGCCCTGTCCCGAAAGGATGGTTTGCTTCAGTTCCTTCGAATATTCCACCCGGATGGTGGGGTCTTCCATGGTCATGCGTTGCAACGCTTCGTTCAATTTTTCTTCGTCGCTTTCGCTGACAGCCTTGATGGCCGTACGGAATTTCGGTTCGGGGAAATCGATCCGTGCAAACACCGTGTTGTTGCCCGGCGCCGCCAACGTCTGTCCCGTGCGCGCGCTTTTCAACTTCACGGTTTGACCGATGTCGCCGGCAGTCAACTTGGGCACTTTCGTACGAACCTTTCCCGCCGTGGCGAACAGTTGCGAAATACGATCCTTGTTGCTCGTTTTGTTGTTCACCACATCCATGCCTTCGGTGATCTCGCCCGACATAACCTTGAAATAGTTCACTTCGCCCAAGTGCTGTTCCACGGCCGATTTGAAAATGAAAGCCGAAGCAGGCGCCGAAGCGTCGCATTTTACCTCTTTGCCGCTTGCGGTATCTATCGGGGCCGGCATTTCGTTCGGCGACGGGAACACGCGCGTGAAAAACTCCATCATGCGACCCACACCGTAGTTTTTCTTGGCCGATACGCATACAACGGGGATAATGCCGCGTTGGATAAGCCCCATGGTGATTCCTTTGCGCATTTCGTCCTCGCTCAACGAGCCTTTGTCGAAGAAAACTTCCATCAAGCCTTCGTCGTTTTCGGCTGCTTTTTCAATCAAAGCATTGCGCAGTTCTTCCGCACGGTCTTTCTGGTCGGCGGGCACTTCGCTGATCTCCAATTTACCGCCCGCATAACAATATTTCTTCATCAGCAACACATCGATAAAAGTATCGAAACCCGGCCCTTCGTTGAGCGGATATTGAATGATGGTTACGTTTTTGCCGAGGCTTTCGGTTGCTTCTTCGATCACTTTGTCGTAATTCGATTTCTCATGATCCAATTGATTGACAACAACTACGGCGCCTTTTTTGTATTTCTCCAAGTAACGGCTGTGTATTTCGGTTCCCACCTCTATTCCGTTTTGGGCATTTATGACCAGCACGCCGACATCGGTCACGGAAAGGGCCGCCACCGCGCCGTTGATGAAATCGTCGGAACCCGACGGATCGATAAAATTGAGCTTTTTGTCATTATACTCTGCGTAGAGCACCGAAGCGTATACCGAACTGCCGTTTTCGCGCTCAATATCGCTGTAGTCCGACACGGTATTTTTGTTTTCCACTTCGCCTCGGCGCTCAATCACTTTGCCTTCGAATAACATCGACTCCGCCAATGTAGTTTTACCCGAACCGGTATTACCCAACAGCGTAAAATTTTTGATTTGGTTTGTACTGTATGATTTCATAAGAAAATAAAAATTTAAAAGGTCGTTTAATTTGCCGGGCACAATATTATAAATAAATACCGATATTCCGGATTTTTCGAATCATTTTTTTGTTTTTTTAATAAAAAAAGTAATGCAATGTTGCTCCGACTTGCCGAAAATATATTGAAACCCGATGATTATCTGTTATAAACAAATGCATTTCGTTTTTTCGAAAAAATATTTCGGATTTTTATTTATCTTTGAAACCAAGCATCAATGATGCAGACGTTTCGCGATTTATTTATAAATAAGAATCTTCCGGTTTTTGATTGTTCGTCCGGAGACCATAAATTTGCATCATTTTTAATACCGACCAAATCATGAGCGAGCTGAAAAAAGGAGAACTTGTAGTAAGTGCCATCAAAAACGGCACAGCCATCGACCGTATTCCCCCGCAAAGCCTGTTTAAGGTGATTTCGATTTTGGGTTTGGAGAAGATCGGCACGCAGATCACTTTCGGAAATAATCTCGACAGCAAGAAACTGGGGAAGAAGGCGATTATTAAAATCACCGATAAATTCTTCGACGACGAGGAGATCAATAAAATTGCGTTGGTGGCTCCCGAAGCCAAACTGAATACGATTCGCGAATACCAAGTAGTGGAAAAACGCGAAGTGGAAGTTCCCGACGAAGTCATAGGAATTGTAAAATGCGTGAATCCCAAATGTATCACCAACAACGAGAATATCACCACCAAATTCTACGTAACCTCGAAAAAACCGGTGACGCTCAAATGCCGGTATTGCGAAAAGATGATCGAACAGGAACAAATGACGATCCTGTAGCATTTTTGATTTTCGATTGATGATTGATGATT
>JAVBRP010000315.1:0-11637 GCA_031547815.1 Bacteroidales bacterium
AACGACATTGAAGCCTGAGGCTGCGTGGTCTGCCACGGCTATTACAATTTCCGCCCTTACGGGCGAGATTAAGAAGCCGACGGTTACCGGTTCCGGTACAGGTTTGAGTTTCGATTTTGGGGCGTTTAAGCTTAATGATGCCGTTAAGTTCACTAATCCGAAGTATACGTTTACCGAAACCGGTAAGTCTGCCGAAATTCCGTTCTACGGGTTTAATAACGGCGAAGCTTCCGGTGATCCGATGGTTGCGAATACTACAGCCAACGAAGGCGGTAAGAATTATGCCGTTACGACCGTTACGCAAAAGTTCAAAGTTAAACATTCCGACGGAACATTGTCGAAAGATGTTTCTTTGAGCGCGGTGTTTAAGGTGGAGGTGACGAAGAGAACTTTGGTGAGTTATGCTGAAAAACCCGGTAGTGCTCATTTAACTTGGACAACTGTTAAAATTGGTGCCGAGACTTTTGTATCACCTATATATAACTATACTATTACTCGTAAGTATTCGGTTGGTGCCGATAGCGATACTGTATTAATGTTAAATAATAGAGGATCTTTAGGGGGGGGCATACTAGAACGATTTATCATGAAAAAACTTGATTTTGCAATAGAAAGTCAGATATTTGAAGGAGAGAAAGAGACCCCAGCTAGCGATTATAGCAAAAATGTTTCTCAAAATGTTCGGGAAGTGTATATGAGGGTGAAGTTTAAGGAATCTTTACATGATCCAAAGCCTTTTACGTACGGTTTGTTTTCTTTCAAGTATAAAGAGGGTGGTTTGGAGCCTGTTTCTTTAACAAAATGTTATAATATAAAGATTGAAGAAATAAAAAGCTATATATTGGGTAGCATAATTCAAACTTTTTGGGAGTCAGATCTTCAAAAGGTTTGTCATGAAAGACAAGTTTATTTGAGATGCATACTTTCGGTAGATGGAATAAAAGCTTCTGAAGTATCAAATGTCTCATTGCTGATTGCTCATCCGGTGGAATAAAAAATGGGTAATAAAAAAAAGGAGCAACCATGAAGGTTAGCTCCTCTTTTTTTTATGGCTTTCAAAAGCAATTCCGTTGATGGAATCGTTCTTGTTTGATGGTCCGGAAAGCACAGCAGGTTTTGTTCCGGAAGCAGGAGTATAGGTTATTCGGCTACTGTAATAAGGATACTTTTGGGAAACAGCTACTCCGCCCGCGCGCGTTTGCAACGCGTGTGTTTAATCGCTCGTAAAATCCGGTTATCGTTCACATAAAGCCCGGCAAGATTGAAGCCTTGCCGGGCTTATTGTTATGATGCAGGCAGGAGATTGCATAATTACTCGAGGACCTTCGTAATGATCGATGCTCGTAGAGCATCCACTATTGTAAAGGAACTGTACAACCCTCTCGCATGGTTAACCTCGT
The DNA here is from genome assembly GCA_031547815.1 of Bacteroidales bacterium. Lineage (GTDB taxonomy): Bacteria > Bacteroidota > Bacteroidia > Bacteroidales > UBA4181 > JAIRLS01. The sequence continues at coordinate 1,401 of JAVBRP010000315.1, forward strand.
AGAGGTTCCACCGGCAAAGCCTTAGGAATGTGTTCAAAATAAAATTCCCGGTTTTAGAATAATACCGGTCATTGATAGATGTCTCCATGCGTGTACTCGTACCTCGTACACTTAGTCGACATGACGGCCGCGCGCGGGATAAAAAAAGGAATCAATAAAAAAGAAAAGGAAGTTTGGCGGCTTCGCCGCCAAACTTCCTTTTCTTTTTTTATTTATTTTTTCCTCCCTCAAAGACGAGCGCGTCATGTCGAGTGCCCATCCTGTTTCACAGGACAAAAAACTTGGATGACGTAATGCGCCGGTATCGGTACAGCAGTGAATGTTTTATGTATTTTTGCAAAAAAGCGCCACCAACTACACAACCCGTTGTCTCGGTTGGTACCATAGAGTCCGCTGTCGAGTGTGGGACTTTTGCTTGGTGACAAAAAACTTATTGGAGTGCCCTTATCACTGAGGGAATACTACCATCCTTGTAAGCTTGCGTTTTTTTGTGTAAGCAAATAGAGTTGGTCACGCTTTATTTAACAATCTTAAAGTCCAAAGATATGGAAAAATTAGGTAAAAGTAATTTAAAGATGGAGTTGCCCATGCTGAACTTTCATTCGGCAGGAATTGATGTAGGCAGCATGTTGATGAGCGTTTCCTACACATCATCGGACGGGAATTCATATTTATTTGAGTCCACAGGCTTCACCGGCGATTTGAAAAAGTTGGTACAGGAACTTGTGGGGGCCGGCGTCACCGATGCAGCCATGGAGGCCACGGGAGTATATTGGATGAGCCTGTACGAACTCATGGAGGATGCCGGTATCAAAGTTACCCTGATCAACCCGGCTCATTTCAAAAATGTAGCAGCCCAGAAGACAGACATTAAAGACTGTCAGTGGATACATCAACTGCATGCACATGGATTGTTACGCAATTCGCATATCGCAGCGGATCATTTCAGGGAATTGCGCAATTATATTCATGAGCGGGGTGTGGTACAGAATCAGAAAAGCGATACCCTGAACCGGATACACCGTCTTTTGACCCAGATGAACATCAAGGTACAACACTTGATCAGTGATATTGAAGGGGTCGGGGGAATGAAATTGCTCAGGGCAATAGCCCAAGGCATATCTGATCCCGGGGAACTTCTCACACTGATTGATCTGAAAAGATTTAAAGCCTCCCGGGAAGAATTACTGGAATCTTTGCAGGGTATCTATAAGAAGCAGTTTGTGATATTGTTGCAGATGAAATTGAAAGAGTATGATTTTTTTAAGGAGCAAATGATTGGATATGACCGGTTGATTGAAGATACATTAAAGAAGGTTACTGCGCAGGTAGTTTCCCAACAGGAAAATGGGCAAATCGAAAAAGAGGCCGCAGAGAAGGGAAAAACTAAATACTTCCGGAAAAATCAATATTCCTTTGATGCAGGAGAATATCTGAAACAAATCCTGGGGGTAGATCTCATAGCGGTGGAGGCATTCGATGAAAAGATGTTACTGGATATTATCAGTGTGGTCGGTACGGATTTGAGTAAGTGGCCTACCGCCGAACATTTTGTGAGCTGGCTGAAATTAAGTCCCCGGATGAAAAAGTCCGGGGGGAAAAAACTGGGGCATGATAAAAAAACGATCAATAACCCGGCAACACAGGCTTTCCGATTGGCTGCCCGTTCCTTATGGAATAGTAAATGTCCTTTAGGTGTCCTGTACAGGAAGCTGTCTGCAACAAAGGGAAGTAAGACAGCCAACAAGGCTGTGGCAAGAAAACTGGCATGCTTATTTTATATCCTTGTTGCACGCAGACAAGAGTATGATCCATCCTTGTATCAAAAGAAGCAGATAAACCAAGAAAAAAGAGAAATTGCCAAAATGAAAAAGATGGCTGAAAAATTAGGTTTTGATATCAAAAAGAAAGTCGCTTAATATGAAAGTGTTACAACCTACGTCATTGTAAACCGGAGCTTGCGAAGCATGCGCAGTGGAGACATCCGTTGAAGCTATGATCTCTCAATTGCGCAAAGCAGCAGACCGGAGACATCTGTTGAAGTCACATTCTCTCAAATGCGCAAAGCAGCGCAGTGGAGACATCTGTTGAAGTCACATTCTCTCAATTGCGCAACATGCAGACCGGAGACATCCGTTGAAGCTATGATCTCTCTATTGCCCGGCATGCAGACCGGAGACATCCGTTGAAGTCACGTTCTCTCTATTGCCCGGCATGCAGACCGGAGACATCCGTTGAAGTCACATTCTCTCAATTGCCCGGCAAGCAGACCGGAGACATCCGTTGAACCACGGCTCCTAACTTTTTTCCGGTCATTTTAACCGGGTTCATGTCCGGATTGTTTCTATTTTTGTGACATTAATTCATAAATCCAAACCATCCATGAAAGTATTTTTTGCTGTTGTTGCAGGCATGTTGTTGCTCCATGCATGTTCGTCGCCGAAGCCCGCCGAATCCGTCGGAACGGATTATTGCCGATATGTCGATCCGTTCATCGGGACGGCCGACAACGGTCACACCTTTCCCGGCGCCACGGTTCCGTTCGGGTTCATACAAGCAGGCCCCGAAACAGGGAATGATTCGTGGCGCTACTGTTCGGGCTACAACTATGCCGACGAGTCGATCATCGGCTTTGCGCAAAATCACCTTAACGGGACGGGATGTTCCGATCTGGGCGATATTCTGATGCTGCCTTTCTGCGGCGAAGTCACCGACGGCGACTACCGCGCCGTTTTCCGCAAGTCGGACGAAACGGCTTCGCCGGGATACTATGCCGTCCGTCTTGCCGATTCGGAAATCAATGTGGAACTGTCGGCCACGCACCGCACCGCTTTTCACCGCTATACTTTCCTCGGGGAAGCTCCCGCGCGCGTGCTGCTCGACATGCAAAGCGGCGTGGTGTGGGATGCCAAAGCCGTAGAAAACCATGTGTTGGCTGCCGATATGGAAATGCCCGATAACCGGACCATCACCGGGCATCAATATGTGACCAATTGGGTGAAGCGACATTATTATTACGTGATCCGTTTCGACAAACCGTACACGGTGAAAGAAGAGCTTCCCGCCAAGGAAGGGAACAAAGCCAAGCGGCTGATTTTGGCTTTCGACATCAAGCCGGGCGAAACGTTGCAGGCGAAAGTATCCATGTCGACGGTGAGCGTTGCCGGCGCCGAGGCTTCCATGAAAGCGGAAAATCCGGGTTGGGATTTCGAAGCGGTTCGCGAAAGCGCACACCGCCAATGGAACGATTTCCTTTCGCGCGTTCGCGTGACGGGGAGCGACGAGCAGAAAAGGAGTTTCTACACGTCGATGTATCATCTTTTCATCCAACCCAACGACATTGCCGATACCGACGGTCGTTACCGCGGCGCGGACGACAGCGTGCGCGTGGCTCCGGGCGGAAGCTATTATTCCACGCTTTCGCTGTGGGATACGTATCGCGCGGCGCATCCGCTCTACACGATCTTGTCGCCCGAAAAAGTGGACGGATTCGTTCAAACCATGCTGGAGCACCAAAAAGCGCAGGGCTTCCTGCCGATATGGACGCTTTGGGGCAAGGAAAACTTTTGCATGATCGGCAACCATGCCATTCCCGTGATTGCGGACGCTTTCCTGAAAGGATTCACCGGATTCGATGCGGAGGAGGCTTTCCGGGCCGTAAAAACGAGTTCGACCGTGAGCCACTTCAACTCCGATTGGGAAACGTATATGAAATACGGGTATTACCCGTTCGACATCATCAAAACCGAATCGGTGTCGAAAACGCTGGAAAGCGTGTACGACGATTATTGCGTGGCGCAAATGGCCGAAGCAATGGGCAAAACAGACGATCGCGATTATTTCGCCAAGCGTTCGGGCTTTTACAAAAATCTGTTCGACCCGGGCACTAAGTTGATGCGCGGCAAGGATTCGAAAGGCAATTGGCGCAAGCCGTTCAACCCCTTCCTGCTTTCGCATGCATCCACTTCGGGCGGCGATTTCACCGAAGGCAATTCGTGGCAATACACGTGGCACGTGCAGCACGATCCCGAAGGGCTGATTGAGTTGATGGGCGGAAAGGAAGCGTTTTCCGCGAAACTCGATTCATTGTTTTTCTTGGAATCGAAAAGCGAAAACACCGGATTCGTGTCGGATGTTACCGGCCTCATCGGGCAATACGCGCACGGCAACGAGCCGAGCCATCAGGTGATCTATCTCTACAACTATGCCGATAAGTCGTGGAAAACGCAAGAGCTGGTACGCGAGGTGTTCGATCGGTTCTATCTGAGTAAACCCGACGGCCTGTGCGGCAACGACGATTGCGGGCAAATGTCGGCGTGGTACATTTTCTCGGCCATGGGTTTCTATCCCGTCAATCCCGTCGGCGGCGAATACGTGCTGGGCGCTCCGCAAATCGAAAAAATAGAGTTGATGTTTCCCGAAAATAAGACCTTCACGGTGGTAGCGAAAAACCTGTCGAAAGAAAACAAATACGTGCAATCCGTTGAACTGAACGGGCAGCCTTATACGGAATTAACCATACGGCACGAGGATATTATGGACGGGGGGAAGTTGGTGTTCACGATGGGAGGAAAACCCTGAGCCCCTAAGGCCTCTCCCCCCAACCCCCTCTCCAAAAGAGAGGGGGGGCCGGTACGGTACGCTAATGACCGGCCGCGAAGTTTCATTACCGGAAACCATGTATACGAGATTGAAAAAATGGCCCTGCGAATATCCGCGAACTTGATAGGCGTACGTCGCCCCCTCTCTATTTGGGAGAGGGGGTTGGGGGGAGAGGCTTTCTCTCCCTGATATTCCCGTTAAAGGAAATCGTTTGGCGCGTGTCGTCGTTCACCGCCAGGGATGCCGAGCCGCTCGTGGTGATCCGCAGGATCAGCTCGTAACGCTTTTGCCCGTCCGTGGGGGTAATGAATATGGTCCATCCTCCTTTTTTGGCATTCTCGACCTCATACTCGAAACTCGTGCTTTCGAACCGGATGCCGCCTTGCGTGTTGTCCATCGGCGCCACGTAGGCCCGTCCGAAATAAGGCAGATACGCGGTGACGGTGTCTTTGCACACGCTCAGGTCGTAGCCCGCCGTCAAATTAACCGTTCTCCCCGACATGGGCAGGGCCGATTGCGCTTCGAATTTATAATCCCGAGCTTCGACCATTTTTTGGATCTTTTCGGCTTGTTCCTGCTGCCGTTCTTTTTTCGATTTCTTTTCCTGTCCGAACATTGCGCCGTTTCCCGCAACGAACGATAATAACAAAATGATGACACAAAACTTTTTCATGACTTGTTGATTTATACAATTTATATTTCTGACGTTTTCAATCGAGACCGATTTTTTAGGATCAAGTGCAAAGGAATGTTGGCGATATGGAATTTTATCTCCTGACGGACAATTTAAGTCTTATTGCATTCCCGTTCTATTGCCGTTTTTCCCCTACGCAGGACAAGGATATCAATAGAAAAAATCGCCCCGGATCAACGATTGTCCGTCAGGGCATCAACTCTTGAGAAAAATAGGAATGAAGACAAAATAAATTATTCATCAGACGGGATTAACATGATTTACAAGATTCAGAAAATCATGTTAATCCTGTTAATCCTGTCTAAAGAAGATGAGAATTTTATTTTATCATTGTCCCATAAAGAATTTTCCGCCGACATATTATTTAATTTGATCCGTTTGTTTTACTTCGCCGAACTTGCGCGTAAAATTTGAGCGAGCAAAGTCCGTGTTACGTATCACCTCTCCCCCCGCACCTCTCCCTTGCGGGAAGAGGATCGGCGAGAGAGGCTTTTACACACTTAACAACAAATATCGTTCCCGAAAGGTTTTCCGAAACTGATAAAAATCAGTTACCGAACGTCCGGTTTTTACTAATTTTGTCATCCGATTTCATTTTCGAAAAAACAATACCATCATGCCGGTTAACATCCCCGACAGCCTCCCCGCACTCGATGTTCTCAAAGAAGAGAATATTTTCGTGATGACCGAAAGCAGGGCCATTCATCAGGACATCCGCCCGCTGCGCCTGTTGATCCTGAACCTGATGCCCGTCAAGATAACCACTGAAACGCATTTGCTCCGGATGCTGTCCAACACGCCGTTGCAGGTTGAGATAACGCTGTTGAACACGTTGAGCCACACGTCCAAAAACACGCCCGTCGAACATTTGCAGACGTTTTACAAGACGTTCGATGAAGTGAAGCACAAGCGTTTCGACGGATTGATCATCACCGGTGCGCCTGTGGAGCTTCTCGAATTCGAGGAAGTGGACTATTGGGGCGAACTGACGCAGATCATGGATTGGGCGGAACACAGCGTAACATCGACGCTGTTTATTTGTTGGGCCGCTCAGGCGGGATTGTATTATCATTACGGAATCCCGAAATATCGGTTGCCCCGGAAAAAATTCGGCATCTTCACCCACACGCTCAACAACCCCAAAGCCCCGATCGTGCGCAGTTTCGACGACGAGTTTCTGGTTCCGCACTCGCGATACACCGAAATACGCCGCGAAGACATCGACAAGGTGGCGCGCCTCGAAATCGTTTCCGAATCGGCGCTGGCAGGCGTCTATTTGGTGCGCGACCTCGAAAAACGCCGCATCTTTGTCACCGGCCACTCCGAATACGACGCCGAAACGCTTAAAGAGGAATACGAGCGCGATTTGGCAAAAGGCTTGGACATACAAATTCCGTATAATTACTTCCCCGACGACGATCCTTCGCAAACGCCTCCCATGCGCTGGAAAAGCCATGCCGGGCTGCTGTTTTCCAACTGGCTCAACTATTACGTGTATCAGGAAACGCCTTATGATCTCGATTGAAACATCCTTGTCGGAAATCGACGATGCCGCACGCGAGTTTCTCCGCTTGACGGCCGGCCGACGACATTTCGCTTTTTACGGAGCGATGGGCGCGGGCAAAACCACTTTCATCAAAGCGCTCTGCAAGGCTTTGGGCGTAACGGGCATCGTTACCAGCCCCACCTTTGCGTTGGTGAACGAATACGATGCGGGCGACAGCGGAACGGTGTATCATTTCGATTTTTACCGAATCACCAAACCCGAAGAAGCGTTCGATTTCGGCTGCGAGGAATATTTTGCATCGGGTAATTACTGTTTTGCCGAATGGCCCGAAAAAGCGGAATCGGCGCTCCCCGACGACATTTGCAGGGTGACGATCAGAGAATTGCCCGACGGAAAACGTAAAATTACTGTATAAAAACTTTAAACGTTCGGAAAAAACTCCCACTTTTGGGGTATTACGGGAAAAATACCGGCTATATCTTTGAGGAAAAATTAATTTCGTATTGATTTGTTGATCTGCACCTTGTGCCGTTTGTTGATAGTGCGTTGCAGATAATGTTGCGTTCGAGAATAAAAAATCGTTGCTTTGTAATGATGCGACATTTGCTCGTTGATGCAGCCGCGATCAAATTAAAATTCAAGGATATGAAAAATTATTCCGTTATGGCCGGAACCGATGTCGAACGGTTGGACAAGGCGCTGGGAATGTTGGACCGGTCGGTCGGCGAACTTCATCGCGCGGCCAACCGCATGATTTCCGAATCGTTGATGCGTTTCGGACTGAGAACTTCACTCGAAGACTTTTGCAACGCCATTCCGGGAGCCAAATTTCGATACCTCGGCGAAGACCCGCGTTTGGCCGGCAACTTGGAGGTGTTTATCTACCGGTGCGCCCGCGAGTTGGTGGACAATGCCGTTAAACATGCCGATGCCGCGACCATCAACGTGCAATTGATGATCGATAACGGGTTGGTGTCGCTTACGGTGCACGATGACGGCGCGGGATTCGATCCCGAGACGGTTGTTTTCGGCTCCGGATTGGAGGATATCCGCACAAGCGTATCGGACCATAACGGGAAGATGCACATTTTATCTTCGCCCGGGAATGGTACGGAAGTGAGCATTGAAATAGAGAAAAGAGGAAAATGAAAAGAGACCCGTCGGCAAGGCTTGACGGGTCGGACAGATCAATCAAAAAGATGATGATAACCGTTCATATAACAGACGACCATAAAATGTTGGTGGAAGGATTGTGCATCTCGATCAACGAATCGGGAATCGCCAAAGTAACCGGCGTTTCGTACTCGCTTGCCGAATGCCGCAATGCATTGGCATATCAAGCGCCCGACGTGCTCCTGCTCGACCTCAATTTGTCCGACGGCAACGGAATCGATTTCTGTGCCGAGGTGCGGCGGAATTATCCTTCCGTAAAGGTGCTGGTGCTCACCACCCACGACGAATATTCCGTTGCCAAGCGCGTGATGGACAACGGCGCTTCGGGCTACATTTTGAAAAACTCCTTGTCGGAAGAAGTCATTGCCGGAATAGAAGCCGTGATGGGCGGCGAGATTTTTCTCTGCGACGAAATAGACGTGCTGATGCGCAAACGCACCGAACAACCGATATGGCTCACCGCCCGCGAACAGGAACTGCTGCGGCTGATCGTCGACGGTTACACCAATCAGGAAATCGCCGATAAGGTATTTCTGAGCGTCGAAACCATCAAAACGTATCGTAAAAACTTGATATTGAAACTCGGCGCCAAAAACTCCATGATGCTGGTGAAAATGGCGATAGAAAAGAGGTTGATATAAGGAGTTGTTAAGAAATAAGTATGACAAATAGAAATACAAATATTCTCAGTGGTTCTCAGCGCCTTCTCAGTGGTTCTCAGTGTAACAAGCTAATAACACTGAGTTACACTGAGGAGCCACTGAGTTACACTGAGGCTAAAATGGAATAATTATTATTTAACAAGTCCTAAGTGACATTCGTGTTAATTCGTGAATAAAAGCATGAAAATATCAAAAAAAAATATTGTTGAAAATCAGCACAATAATAAAAATTTTCATTTTTTTTTCAAACTCCATGCAGCGTTTTGGGGTACTTTTGCATCTATATATATAGAAAATATTTGATGGAAGAAGAGCAACTGATTGAAGGGTGTGTACGTGGCGAATCGTGGGCTCGAAAAAAAATATACGAGCTGCATGCACCGGCAATGATGAGCGTCTGTCAGCGATATGTTTGCGACAGGGAGACGGCGCGCGATTTATTGCACGACGGATTTGTCAAAATGTTCACCGGAATCCATACTTACACCGGCACGGGATCGTTTAACGGCTGGATGAAGCGGATTTTTGTGACAACGGCGCTCGCATATCTTCGCCGCAACGACGTATTGCGATACAGTATCGACCTCGACAATACGGGTTGCCAACACGAAGAACCGGATATTTCGATGTTCGAACATCTTTCGGCCAACGATCTGTTCGCTTGCATCGCTCTCCTTCCCGACGGTTTTCGGACAGTGTTTAACATGTATGCCATCGAAGGTTTTTCGCATGGCGAAATTGCCAAGGAACTCAATATCAGCGAAAGCACTTCGCGTTCGCAATACGCCAGAGCGCGGCAGTTGCTGCAAAAAATGGTGATGGACAAATTGAACGGTTGGCAAACGGCAGTGGGGAGTTAGAATAATGAAATGTATTGAACTCGGTTCAAATTTTTTAAAGTGTAAAATCATGAATCGTGCAGATGCAAGGACGAATTATCAGTATAACGGTATTGAATATGTCGGGCAAAATAAACCATAGCGAAGGATACGATTCTTTTGACGAGTTGTTTCGACGGAAATTGGAAAACCACCGATTGCCCGTCGACGGCGCCGATTGGAATATCATCGAGAAACGATTGTCCGGGAAAAAGAAAGCGGGGATCGTGTGGATGCGATATGTCGGCGCGGCAGCAGTGGCAGCATCCGCAGCATTGCTGTTGATCATCGGTTGGCCGTTCGACAACCAATCCGAAACCTTGTTCGAGTCGGAATATATGGCTTCGAACGATGCGACAACGCTCCATCGGGAAACGGTTTCGACGGATGCGATTTCGGAAAATACGACCGACAAAGCGAATCCGTTACATCAAAATGCGAAATCGGCGGCATTTTCCGTCCGCAACGAAACAACCGGTACCGCAATTTCCCGGCAAGGAACGGTAGCAGAACCGGCGGGCATTGCGGAAGTCCCGACGAACGAAACATCATCTTCGCTTTCGGAATCGGTTGATTCGGACACAACCGTCGAACCGGCGCCGGGCAATGAAGAAATAGCGGCGCAAATGTCCGAAATCGGCGCACCCGCTGTGCCGGACGAGGCTCCGAAATTGGATATTTCGTTGGTGGAAGACAAGCCGGACGAAGAGCCCGACAAAAA
>JAVBRP010000059.1:0-5127 GCA_031547815.1 Bacteroidales bacterium
CGCTGGAGAGCATGACAACACCGGTGGTATGGATCGCGGGCGGAACGGACAAGGGCAACGATTATTCGGAGTTGATCGATTTGGTAAGGGAAAAAGTTCGCGGGATGATTTGCCTCGGAAAAGATAACAGCAAATTAATCAGTAGTTTTGGCGACACGGTGCCGCAATACGTTGAAGCGCGATCGATGGCCGATGCCGTGAAAGCGGCGTACAAGATGGCCAAACCGGGCGACACGGTGCTGCTTTCGCCGGCGTGCGCAAGTTTCGATTTGTTCAATAATTACGAAGATCGCGGACGGCAGTTTAAACAGTGTGTGAGGGAGCTTTAAATAATGAAGAGTGAAGATAAGAATGAAGAATTGATTTTGAATCCGAAATCATTATGGAATTGCAAGTCATTCAGAATAAAATATATGAAATTCGCGGCGAACGGGTAATATTGGACGTTGACCTTGCGGAAATGTACGACGTGGAAACACGGGTACTAAACCAAGCCGTAAAGCGGAATATCAAACGATTTCCGTCCGATTTCATGTTTCAACTCACCAATGTAGAATTTCAAAACTTGAAGTCACAAATTGTGATATCAAGATGGGGAGGTGTACGTTATCAACCGTATGCATTTGTCGAACTGTCGGAGAGACGAAAAGAAGCGGACAAACCACGTAATCCCGTCGGATTTCGAAAATGAAGTAATATCGATAAATTAAGTATTGTATCGAAATGGAATTGCAAGTCATTCAAAATAAGATATATGAAATTCGCGGAGAACGAGTAATGTTGGACGTTGACCTTGCGGAAATGTACGGCGTGGAAACCAAAAGATTAAAAGAAACTGTTCGCCGAAACAGCAAACGTTTCCCCGCTGATTTCATGTTTGAATTGCATAAAAAGGAATGGGACAACTTGAGGTCGCAAATTGCGACCTCAAGTTGGGGAGGTGCTCGCTATCAGCCGTTTGCATTCACCGAACAAGGTGTTGCCATGTTGTCGGGCTTGCTTCACAGCGATATCGCCATAGAGGTAAATATCAGCATTATGCGAGCGTTTGTGGCAATTCGAAAATATTTGTATCCTGTTCCGGCGAAAAGCATCGAAGAACGAGTTAAAGCGCTGGAAGAAGCCGACGAAGAATTGCTGAAAGATGTTAATGATTTGAGCGAAGATACCCGCCGGCAATTCGACGATATTTATATTGCTCTCTCCGAACTGTCGGAGAAACGAAGAGAAGCAGACAAACCACGTAATCCCGTCGGATTTCGAAAATAAAAGAATATCGACAAGTATTGTATCGTTATGGAATTGCAAGTCATTCAAAATAAAATATATGAAATCCGCGGAGAGCGGGTGATGTTGGATTTTGACCTTGCGGAAATGTATGGGGTTCAGACAAAACGATTGAAAGAACAAGTACGGAGAAATATTGAGCGGTTTCCCGATGATTTTATGTTTGAACTGACAAAAAACGAATGGAAAGAGGTGGTCGCAAATTGCGACCACAAGCTGAAATACAGCCATATAGCTCCGATTGCATTTACTCAAGAAGGTGTTGCCATGTTGTCGAGCGTGTTGCGTTCGCTCGTGTGTGATTTTCTAAGGTCACAAATTGTGACCTTAAAAGATGACGATACGGAGTCGAAACGCATGTTCGGCGGCATTTGCAATGCCGCTCAACGCAAAGAACTGGTCACAAATTGTGACCGGTTCCCGAAGTTGCTGAAAAACTGACAAAGTAAGATGTGTGAAATTTGGAGTTTTAAAGCAATCTTGGACAAAAAATTTAACTTGATATTCCAAAATGGGACATCAAGTCGAGACGATATCCGAAATTGCCATGTGTCCCCACCAAAGACCTCGCAGGTTTTCAAAACCTACGAGGTCGTACCGATCTTGAACCTTGAATTTTAAATCTTGAATCATTGAATTTTTAAGTTTTGAACTTCTTTAAAAAATATTTCAAAGGCGACCCGAACATTTGGGCGATCATCGTGGGACTGAGCGTTTTCTCGCTGCTTGCGGTGTACAGTTCTACCGGCACGTTGGCGTATCGTTGGACGGGCGGCAACACGGCGTTTTACGTTATCCGTCATTCCGGATTCTTGGCGGTGGGGCTGATGATGACGTTTGTGTTGCACATGTTTCCGTACAAATATTACGCCCGCATTTCGCAATGGCTGCTCATCATCGTCGTTCCGTTGCTGCTGTTTACGCTGGCGTTCGGGGTCGATGAAAACGACGCTACCCGCCGTATTTCGATATTCGGATTGACTTTCCAAACCTCCGACTTGGCAAAAATGGCATTGATCATGTATTTGGCGCAGAAGTTGGCTTTCAATCAAGACAAGATTCTCGATTTCAAGAAAACGCTTCTTCCGATGTTCATCACCATCGCGGTTGTGTGCGCCTTGATACTCCCCGCCAATTTCAGCACCGCCGCGTTGCTGTTCATCATCTGCGTGATACTGCTGTTTGTCGGTCGCGTGTCCGTCAAGCAACTTTCCGGGTTGTGCCTCATTTCGCTGGTTGCGGGATTGATTTTGGTCGGAAGCCTTTACGGATTGCAGAAAGCGGGAATGAACAACGTGGTGACGCAACGTGCCGGGACATGGGTTGCCCGCGTGGAGCGTTTCTTTTCCGACGATCCCGAAGATGCAAGCCTCGCGGAAAATTACCAAGCCACGCAGGCCAAAATTGCCGTCGGCACGGGCGGAATTTTCGGCAAAGGCCCCGGCAACAGTGTCCAACGGAACTTTTTGCCGCATCCGTATTCCGATTTCATTTTTGCCATCATCATCGAAGAATGGGGCATCATCGGCGGTGCAATCGTGTTGTTTCTGTATCTCAACTTATTGTATCGAACAGTGTTGATTGTGCGACGATGCGATAAGACCTTTCCCGCTTTTTTGGCGGCGGGATTGGCGCTCAGTGTCGTTTTTCAGGCATTGATCAACATGATGGTCGCCGTGGGCTTGATTCCCGTCACGGGACAACCGCTGCCGTTGATCAGCATGGGCGGAACCTCCATTCTGTTTACCGGCGCGGCTTTCGGGATTATTCTGGGGATCAGCCGTGAAGTAAAGAATCGCGAAGAAGCGCAAGCCAAAGCCAAAGCCGAAGAAAAGGCGGGAGAAGCTTCGCCGGGAACGAAAGCGGAAGAATTGCCCGAACCCGATGCTGCGCCTCAGACGTTTTGAATAAAATGAATCATCCATGCAAATTTAAAAATAAAATTTAAATTTGCATGGTTAAATTTAAAATAAACATAAAATGTACATTCGTCGAAATATCGAAGAAAGCGTTACCCGGTCGTTGAAACACTACCCGGTTACGGCTATCGTCGGACCGCGTCAGTGCGGAAAATCGACGTTGGTAAAACATATTTTGGAACAACATCGTCCGAGCATCTATCTCGATTTGGAGCGCCCGTCGGATCTGAAAAAATTGGAGGATGCCGAATGGTTTCTGTCCTCACAAAAAGATAAATTGATTTGTATCGACGAAATACAGCGCAAACCTGAATTATTCCCGTTGATTCGGAGCCTTGTGGACGAACGTGGCACGCCGGGTTGTTTCTTGGTGCTCGGTTCGGCCTCGCGCGATTTGCTGAAGCAAAGTTCGGAATCGCTTGCCGGACGGATTTCTTATCTGCACTTGACGCCCTTTTTGTGGAAAGAGTTGAACGACGGCTATCATATAAATCAATACTTTGCCGAAGGCGGGTTTCCGCGAAGCATTCTTGCCGATCCCGAAATCTCTTTCGAATGGAGAGAAAACTTCATCGCCACGTTTCTCGAACGCGATTTGTTGCAATGGACGGGATTCATGCCGATCACCATGCGGCGGCTGTGGCAGATGTTGGCGCATGTCAACGGGCAGATCGTCAATTACTCGGTATTGGCGCGCTCGCTTGACGTATCGGTCGTCACGGTGAAGAATTATATCGACCTGTTGGAAGGAACGTTCATGATACATGTCGTTCCTCCGTATATGTCGAATCTCGGCAAACGAATGGTAAAATCACCGAAAATCTACATTTCCGATTCCGGCATCACGGCAACCCTGCTCGGATTGCGCAGTTTCGAGGAACTTTCGGGACACCCCGCTTTCGGCGCCGTTTGGGAACAAATCGTCTTCGTCAATCTCAAAGCCTTGTTTCCCGAAGCGTCTTTTTATTATTACCGGACGAGCAACGGCGCAGAGGCCGATTTTGTAATAACCCTCAGAAACACCGTTTTCGCCGTCGAATGCAAAGCCTCATTTTCGCCGAATTTGTCGAAAGGCAATTACAATGCATTCGAGGACATTGCGCCCAAACATGTGTTTGTTGTATCGCCTGTTAAGGAAGGTTGGCCGATGAAACCGGGCATCGACTTGGTTTCGCTCGGCGAAGCGGAAGAAAAAATACGAAGTATGATACCGTAAATAAAGCATCATGGATGAATTAACCAACATCATCGAGCCGAAATCCTTTTCGGAGAAGCGTCGTCGCATCATCGTGAGCGGAGGCGGCACGGGCGGACACATTTTCCCGGCTATTGCCATTGCCAAAGCGTTGGCCGAGAAAGACCCGACGGCGAAGATACTTTTCGTGGGCGCCGCCGGTCGCATGGAAATGGAAAAAGTGCCCGCCGCCGGGTTCAAAATCATCGGATTGCCCGTTCTCGGATTCAACCGTAAAAATCCGTTCCGCAACTTCGTCGTGCTTTATCGCTTGATAAAGAGCCTTTTCATCGCCCGAACCATCGTCAGGCGGTTTCGTCCCGATGCAGCCATCGGCGTGGGCGGCTACGCGAGCGCGCCCGTTCTGCTGGCCGCCGCTTGGCGAAGAGTGCCGACGGTCATTCAAGAACAAAATTCGTACGCGGGCATCGCCAACAAACTGTTGGGCCGCAGAGTGAACAAAGTGTGCGTGGCCTACGACGGGATGGAGCGATTTTTTCCGAAAAAGAAAATCATCGTTACCGGAAATCCCGTGCGGCAGGAGCTGGAAGATTGTCACCTGCAACGCGATCAAAGCCTGTCGTTTTTCGATCTGCATCGCGACAAGCAAACCATTCTCGTGCTCGGAGGCAGCTTGGGCGCCCGCACCCTCAACCGAAGCGTCGAACAATACTTGGATCGGTTTCC
>JAVBRP010000341.1:0-9251 GCA_031547815.1 Bacteroidales bacterium
CCTTCTGTAATTCATACGCTTTCCCTTAAAGAAACGCCGTAAAGGTAAACATTTTTTACTTGCCGTGATACATGTTTTTGACGAACGTCCGGAAATTCGGCGCAAGGAAACTCGGTTGCGAATCACCTCTCCCCGCCGCCCAGCAGGGTTGTTATAATTCACGCGGAGTTATTTTGTGCTTCGCGCCTTGGCGTCTTTGCGTGATATTACCTCTCGCAAAGGCGCTAAGACGCAAAGAGGAATATCACAAAACTTGACCGCGCGAAGTATAAGTTCTCCGTTAATGTCCTGCGGACAAATTGAATTAAGCCCCCGATCAAAAATTAATTCTCAGTTTCACCGATCCGGTGCGCCCGAAACCGTAAAACACGCCGTAAGCCGTTTCGCTGTCGTGATCTTTGCCGTCGTTGGCATCGACAATATATGTCTTATCGAACAAATTAAAAACGTTGCCCGAGATCGTCGCGTCCAGGTTGCCGATCTTGAACCCGTAGCCCGCGGCGATGTCGACAACGCCCGCCGAAGGTATTTCCCACGGCGATTCGTATTTCTTCGATCCGTTCGGAACCAGATCCGAAGGGTTAAAATTCCAATCGGAATAATTGCGGGCAAACCACAGATAATCCGCGCCGACATAAAGCCCTTTCATCGGTTTGAACTTCAACCCGAAGGACGCGGTGGTCTGCGCCGATCCTCCGACATTCACGCCGTCAGCATCCACCGTCATGGACGCATGATCGTCGGCCCGGATTCCCGAAGCAAGCACTATTTCCTGTTTCCCCGTTTCGGCGTTCCTGCCGTACGATTTCACGGGTTGTCCCCCCGAATCGTAAAAATAGCCGACAGCATTGCCTTTCCATTGCCAATCGCCCAACGAAACCATTCCCGTTATTTCCAGCCAGTTCACCGGCACGGCCGAGAAATCGAGTTCGACTCCTTGATGCAAGGCATCCGCTCCCGTTATGTTTAAGCTGATTTGATCGATCCCCACGTCAATTCCTTTTGTCAGCGTCTTATCCATCCATGCGGTGCGGTAAGCGTTCAACTTCACGTTCAGGAACCCCGTTTGAAATCCGTAGCCGAGTTCTGCGGAAAATACTTTTTCGTTGATCGCGTTCGGATTGGTAATATTGCTCACCTGCGCCGACAGGAAAACGCCGCCCGAAAAGAACGGGGCGCGGCTGATGTAGCCGATGTTGGCAAACACGTTGTGATGTTCGTTCAGGTTGAAATTGGCTCCTCCTTTGGCCGTGAAACCGAGGAAGTTTTCCGTATCGGAACGGGCATGATCCTCGTCGTAATAAAAACGATCGTAGCGCCAATAAGAAGAATTCGACAGGGAGCCGGCAACAAATACATTCAGTTTGTCGAGGTTGTATTCCGCTTGCGCGAACAGCCCTTCCTGCACCACATGGCCGTCGTAGTCGCGGTAAACGACATCTCCGGTTTTCAGCTGTTCGTTCACGAAAGCATCACCTGCTGCCGCCGCACTGTTATTCGCCGGCAATACGTTCCTTCTCGAAAATGCATCGATGAAATAATCCGCACCGTACAGGTCCGACAATTCATTCGTGTGAATGCCTTTGTAGTAACGGAAATCGATGCCTCCGTAGAAATCGATATTTTTCCCGATCCTTGTCGAATAAGTGCTCAAAAGCCCGTACCAGTTATGGTCGTTGACCGATTTCGACATCGCCATGAGCGCTCCGTTGGCGCTTGCCGCATTTATTCCGTAAATAGCGTCGTAGGCAAAAGTGCCGTCCGGGTTCCGCAATTGCATGTTCAAAGCGCCGTAAGAAGCTCCGTACCACCTGTTCCTGTATTCGGAACTATAGCCCTGCCCGCCGTAGCCGTAGCCGCGACCGACGGAGACATACAATGCCGTGCTCAGGCTCGAAACTTCGTTGATCTGCCACAAGTGGTTCAACGAAATTTGCGGTTTGTGGTACGCATTTTTCGCGGAAGTTTTCCGCTCGCCGTTGATTCCGTAACCGAACGTAGGGTTGTATTGATATTCGCCGCCGTCGCCCGTGTATTTCTTCACCTGTTGCCACCCGTCGATCGTCAACCCGTCGTTCTTGTTCCGCTGGTTGTGCCACTGCGGCGCGCCGAATGCAGTCAGCGAGAGTTGCTGGCGGTCGGTGATCCGTTTGGCGACATTGATGAAATAATTGTAGCCGACAAATTCGGTTCCTTGTATATATCCGTCGCCCCACGTTCTGCCGCCGAGCAGCGTCAGCGCCCAGCCTTTTTCCGTCAAGCCGGTCGATACTTTGAACGCAACTTTGTTGTAGCCGTGATCGCCCGTTGCGTAAGACACAAATCCGCCCTTTTTCGCGTCGATGGTGTTGGTGATGATGTTGACGGAACCGCCCACCGAAGGAGCCGACACTTTGGATGCCCCGAGTCCGCGCTGCACCTGCACCGAGCGGCTGACGTCGGCCAATCCCGCCCAATTGCTCCAGTACACGCCGCCCCATTCCATGTCGTTCATCGGAACGCCGTTGACCATCACCGCGATGTTTTCCGACTTGAATCCCCGCAACCTCAATTCGGAATCGCCGAATCCGCCGCCTTTCCTCGTCGAATAAATACCCGGAGTAGCTTTCAATATCTCCGGGAAGTCCTGCATCCCGATTTTTTCCTCGATGTATGCGTTGTTGATCGACGACAGCGCGACGGGCGTTTTCCGGTCAACGGCAACGGATGAGGTGATGGTTACGTCGTCCAGCGCATACTCGTCGATCTCCATCACAATCGTACCCAAGTCCGCGAAATCGGTTGCCGCTATTGTCTTTCGCTGTTCTTTATATCCCAAATGTCTTATGGCAATGATTGAGTTCGGGGCTGTCGCCAGCGAAAACCGACCGTCGGCATCGGTTGTGCTGCCTTGATTGGCGCCTACAACCGTCACTGCGGCGCCTGGCAGCGGCTCGCCGTCGGAAGCATCCGTCACCCGGCCTTCTACCTTCGTCTGAGACATCACGACCCGCGCCGAAGCGGCGGAAAGGATTAAAGTTATCAAAAAGAAAGCAAAGTATTTACTCATTGTGGTTTATTCGATTTCGATATTTTTATTCTTGATATGCAACGGATGCGAAAAAACAAAACGGGCGCCGGCGTTGTAGTGCGCATCTACCCAAATATTGCCGCCCCATTTGGAAGTGATCAATTTGCAGATGGCAAGTCCCAACCCCGTCCCTTGCGCATAATTATCCAATTTCTCGAATCGCTCGAATACGGCTTCCCGCTTGTTTTCGGGAATGCCGCATCCCGTGTCGGCGACGGAAAACAGCACACGGCCGCCGGTTTCGTCAATCTCGAAATCCAATGTTATTTTTCCGTCTTTCGTGAATTTCGATGCATTCGACAAAAGATTGATCAATACTTGCTGCAAACGCTGATCGTCCGTATACAACTCAAAACTTGCACAACGGGGATTGAAAACGAGTTCGTTGTTATTTTTCGGGGAATATTCCATGGTGGTCAACACCCGATGCAACAACGGAACAATGTCGACCCTTTTAAAATGAAAGTCGACTTTCTCGGCTTCCAATTTCGAGATATCCAAAATATCGTTGATCAGTCGCAGCAGCAAATCGGAGCTGTTGCGAATGATATCGCAATATGATTTTCGGTCTTTTATTGACGGTTCCCTCATCGCCAAAATGTTCGAAAAGCCTACGATCGAATTTAAAGGCGTGCGTATTTCGTGGCTCATGTTTGCCAGAAACGCGCTTTTCAACCGATTGGATTCTTCGGCGTTTTCTTTGGCCACGCGCAACTTGGCTTCGGAAATTTCCAAGTTGTCTTTCAATCTTTTTGTCCTTGCATAGAAAACAAGCGTAAACAGCAGGGCGACAGATAAAAATATGATGGCCGATATTCCCGCCCATATCTGAGACTTGTATTGCTCGTAAAATGTCGGATCGACATTGATCAATTCCGCATCAGGCGGCAAAACCGACCGTTCGATACCCAATTCCGAAATCTTTTTAATGTCCACCCGCAATTGGTTCGGCACAAATGTCGGATGATTTTCGGATAGTTGCTTTGACAAAACATTGAAAACCTGCCGGGCCAGGTCTTTACCGAAATTCCGATAGTTAGGCATATATCCGCCTATGGCCCAATAGCCCAGCCCGAGCGACGTGAGCGAGAAAACGGGCACGTAAGGCGCGGCTTCCATCATGGAGTAGGTGGCGTTTCGCATGAAATAGCCGTCGTTTTCGTCAACGCGCCACGTGCCCAACAGCAATGCCGTGCTCGGCGGCAACGATCGTAATTCTTCGATAATGGTATAAATGGTGTGGATTCGACCGTCGAGAAGGATCAAATTCAAATCCGGGTATTTCTTCATTTCCTTTTTGACAAACGCTTGGATGGATACGCCTCCGTAGGTGTTGTCGGAAACAAAAGCAATGTTTCGCGTGTCCGGGTACAGTTTTTTGATGAGGTTTACATTGTTCTCGATATTATAGTCGTATAAAAATCCGCCCTGTATATGCGGCGCCGACAAACCGGAAACAAAATCCACGGATTCCGGGTTCCAGTCCTTTAACGATACAACGTTCTTATCGGGCAAAATGATCGCATTCCTGCTCGCCATCGCCGAAAATACGGGAATATCGTATGTTATCGAATCCTCCTGCGACAAATACGAGGCCCATGCCTCCTGCCCCAGCAGGATGATACTTCCCGGCCTGTTGTATCCGCGGTATTTATTCAAAATATCTTCCATTCTCCCTTTCCAGAGAAGGGATTCGGAGAAACTCCGGCAGTTCATGTTTTCGATATGAACCGTGGCTGTGCCTCCCAGACGGTTATATTCTTCGATAAATTCGGATATATTGGTCGACGTGCCGTAAGAGTCCGGATTGTAGGAGCTTACGATCAGGATGGGGCGATCGCCGGGAACTTGCGCCTTTTGCGAAAAACATACCGTACAAAAACACAACATCTGCACGATGCTCATCATAAGCCCTATCCTGATGCAGATACTTTTCATGTGCGTTATTGACTTTTCTTTTAACAAAATTCCTTCAGGAATAAAATTAAACAAAGCTTCAAGAACAAGCAAAATTTTATTAGCATACACTATTTTGATAGTCCTAATAGCTTAATCACAAATATAAACGATTTTTTTCAAAATGTTAAAAAGGATGATTCTTTTTTTTGAACATCCATATTTGCCCAATGATTCGCGATGCCCGCGAAATCTGAAAGTTGTGTCGCCGGCAAAAAAACGTTATTATCATTTAAGTTGTGGCCGCCACGCGGCCACAACTTATGGATAACACTGTTGCGATATTGAACCGACAGACATATATCGGGGTGTGCATAAAAGAATTAACACTATTCCCGTTTCAATATCACATTCGTATAAGGGAACGGGATTTCGATTCCTTCCCGGTCAAATCGTTCTTTGACGGAATGGAGCAAATCGCATTTCAGCGTGAAAGCGTTGCCGGTATTGCCGGCCCATGCCCACGCCCGTATATTGACCGACGAGGCGGCCCATTCGATCACGCGAACGGCTACTTGCGGAACGCCCGCCTCCTTTTCGGCAGCAGTGCGGTTGTCGATCAGCAACGGATGTTTCAGCGCTTCTTCCTGTATGATGCGCATCGCTTTGTTGATATCCGAACCGTAGCCGATACCGACATTGACAAAGGCGCAGGTGGCCGAGCTTAAAATGGATGAATTAACGATCGACTGGTTATTGAGCACGTTATTGGGAACGATGATCATCCGGTTCTCCGCATTTCGAATGGTGGTGTGCCTCAGCGAAATATCGACCACCGTTCCTTTCGACTCCCCGCCCAGATCGATAAAATCGCCGATGCGGAAAGGTTTGAACAGCACCATGAAGACGCCGCTCACGATATTCGAGATGGCTTGTTGCGAGCCGAAACCGATCGCCGCCGCCAAAATACCCGCGCCCGCCAGCACCGTTCCGGTCAATTGCTGCATTCCGGGTATTTGATGAAGCATCGAAAGAAAGCCGATGCCGTAAGTAATATAAATGACGATATTTCTGAGAAAGATGAGATTGGTTTTGTCTTCCGAATGCTTATCGCGTTTATCGATAAATCGTTTGAACAATTTGCGTTCGATGAATACCAAAGCCATCAATAAAACATAAACCAAAGCCATTTTGATGGCAATGTGCAGCAACATTTCAAGGTTGTCGGCCGAGAAAATCCGCTCGAAAAAATTGGTATCGATTTTTACTTTTTCCATTATCTCTATCATTTAATATTGAATACAAAATTACAATTTCTCGGATATTTTTCCTTTCAAAAAAGTTTGACGCGGATGATCGGCAGAACGGCAACCGAAGCGGGAAATAATCGGAGCGGTATCGTATAGGATGTCGCGCAAAGCAAATAAATTTTGTAAATAACTTAAATATCATAACTTTGCATGAAGAAAAATTAAATCCATGAGGATAATTTGTATAGGATTGTTCTTGTCATTAGTCAACGTAACGGCATTCTCGCAAAACGAACGCTTCAAATCGCTGTTTGTATACAACTTCACCAAAAACATTGAATGGCCCTCCAATTATCGACAAGGCGATTTTGTGATCACGGTATTGGGAAACTCTACAATCTATCCCGAACTGCAACAAAATGTGAGAGGTAAACAATGCGGCGATCAAATCATCAAAGTTACACATGCCGCCAATATTTCGGGCATCGAAAAGTGTAATATTTTGTATATTCCCGCATCGCAAAGTAATTTATTGGAAGCCGCCGTTAAACAACTTTCCGGGAAGCCGACCGTTATCGTCACCGAGCGAAACGGACTGATGAAGTCGGGGGCCGACATCAACATCATACAATTTGACGGAAAGCTGCAATTCGAGATAAATCCCAAACAATTGGAAAATAAAAACCTTACGGCAGCCAAGGTTTTGATCGGTTTGGGAATCGTGTACGACTCGGGGATCATGCGGAAGCTCCCGAAATTGGAGTCGGCCGACGACAGCGGCATGCCGAATTAGAAATACCCGAACGATGTTTTCATCGGGATCAATGAAAGTGTGTTATGAAAGTTTTTCAATATTTAATCCTCATTCTGATATTCGCCTCGGCGTCCGGTGAAACCTTCGCTCAGCAGAAGCCCGTTTCGCGGATGACCAAAGCCGATGTGATGCATTTGACAACGGACGAGCTGTATGCGATGCCGCTCGAAGATATTATCCGATTGTCGGAAATAGTCGGCGTTTCGGTCGAAGAACTCTACGAAATGGTGAGCACCTCCTCGCGCGCCGAGGAGTCGAAAGAAGAAGCGCCCAACGTGATGCACGTGGTGACGCACGAGGAGATCAAGCATCGCGGCTATCGAACGCTACGCGAAGTGCTCGTCAATATCCCCGGATTCGGAGTTTTCATGAAAGACGTGCAATATGTGGCCCAGGTGCGCGGAATTGCTCCGAACGACAACGAAAAGATCAGTTTCATGCTCGACGGGCATCGCATCAACCAAATGTCCGAACCAGACATTCTGAACAGCCCCGTCAACATGAGCAACTTGGAGCGCATCGAAATAGTTGTCGGCCCCGGATCGGTGCTCTACGGCGCCGAAAGCCTCGTAGCCGGCGTTAACATGATCACCCGCAAAGCATACAACAACGAAGTAAGCGTCACTGCGGGCGCGCCCGAAGAATATGCCGTGAATGCCTTGTTGGGAAAAGTGTGGGATACGGATAAATGCATCACGTTCTCCTTTACGGGAATGCAACGCGAAGGATGGAACGCCTATAAAGTGGGCGGAGTAACGTTCGACGAGGCCAACGCCTTCAACCAACTGGCGCGCGCCGAAAGCACCATGCCGCAGCGGATGCATCCGAGCTTCTTCATCACCGCCGGCGGGCAGTACGAAGGATGGAGCGTCGGCGTGTCGTCGTTCGGCTACGAGACCTCGCGCATCGGGTGGGCGGGCAGCATCACGCTCGACGAACGCGAGAAGCTGCATAACCAAGATTATGTCAACTCCTTGGTGGTAAAGAACGAAAGCAAGCTGACGGATAAGCTCGGATTCCTGTTTTCGGCAAGTTTCGATAACAAACGCGCCGAACAGCCGAACAATCTTACCATGACGGAAAACGCTTATAAAGCGGAATTGGGTGTCAACCGCACCACCGAACGTAATTTCCTGCAAACGGGGTTGCAATTCGGTTATTATCAAGAGCGCGACAATTGGGTGTACGAGTGGCGAAGCGCCGATTTAACGGCTCTTTTGCCGTTGATTGACGACACCGATCTTTGGAGCGCGGGCGTGTAT
Organism: Bacteroidales bacterium; assembly: GCA_031547815.1. GTDB lineage: Bacteria > Bacteroidota > Bacteroidia > Bacteroidales > UBA4181 > JAIRLS01. The sequence goes on from JAVBRP010000341.1 coordinate 8,293, forward strand.
GTTTCCGATAAATATTCCGTTTCCGACAAAATAAAATTGGTGGGCGCCATTCGCGCCGACTACAATTCGATATTGGAAAGCAACCGGTTCTCGGTTAGCCCGCGTGCGGCGGCAATTTATATTCCGTCAAAGCATTTCACCGCCAAGTTGATGCTCAACACCGCTACCCGTTACCCTTCGGCGCGGGCAAGCCGGCTCAACGAGTTCGACAAGACCAAGCCGGAACGCGACGGGCGTAAGGTTACCAAGCCGGAACAGCTGATGACCGTGGAATCGGAAAACATCTGGTTTGCCAAAAACACCAGAGTTTCGATGGTTATTTATTATCAATACCTCAAAAACTTCATTTCGTGGTTCAACCCGTTCATGAATGTGGGCGATTTTTCCGGATTCGGGCTTGAAGCCACTTGGAAGACAACGTTCACGCCCGATATTTCGGTTTGGGCCAACGCCACATACAACAAAGCCGACTTTACGCAAACGGCGCCTCTGCCTGCTTATGAGGACGGCGCGGCGGTGCCCACGTCGGTAACGGTGAACGAAAAAGGGCAAATGGTGGCGGTGCCGCAGTTCAGCGGCAACTTGGGCGCCGATTTCCGTTTTTTCGACAAGCTCTACTTCTCGCCGCGGATGAATTATTTCACGGCGCAACCTGCGGCAAACTACGATCACAGCCGTGTGGTGCCCTCGCCCACACCGAGCGATCCCGATGCGACGATCACCGTCTTCGATTTCTTTTACGTGAAGAATCAGGTGTATTTGGATGCCGCGCTCACTTACGAGGGAATCGTCAAAGGATTTGATTTCCGGGTTGCGGCGCAAAATATTCTCAATAACCGGCGCCAAACCGCAACGGTATTCTCCAACCAGACGTATACGCCGCAAGGGGTCACCTTTCAAGCGACGCTGTTTTATTCGTTCTGACAGGTATTTTTCTTGAATTTTATTTGACAACCGGA
>JAVBRP010000043.1:0-6788 GCA_031547815.1 Bacteroidales bacterium
GTGTGATGCTTTTTAAACGGTGCAAAGCGATTGAAACGAACAAGAGAAGAAAAATGTTGAAGTTTTTACCGGATTTCAAACCTTTTTTGAAAGAAAATGAACCTCTAACTACACGATCATCCCTAATATTGCACATAAATAAATTGTACGCTTTGCGCCGATTTTTAACTTTCAATTATCAAAAGGTGATGATCGGAAATTTGAAAAGTAAATTTAATGATAAAAATAAGTAAACCATGATACGAAAATCAAACAATCCTTTCAAAACAATGCTGTGCCTGGCCTTAGCATGTTGCTTTCTGCCCGCGACGGCCCGTCAAAAACAAGACCCGCAGCCGCGGCAAATTGAGGCTTGGGTAACCGCTCCCGACCGGTCCGTGCTTTTCGGCAAACAACCCGAAAAAATATCGTTCACCAATGATAATCGCCGGGGCGTGCCGATCGTGATCGACGAGCAGCATATCATGCAGACGGTCGACGGGTTCGGCTTTGCGCTCACCGGCGGCAGCGCCGAGCTGATGATGAAGATGAGCAAGACCGAACGCGCCAAACTGCTGAAAGACCTGTTCGCTGTCGACGGCGAGGCTATCGGCGTGAGCTACATCCGGCTTACCGTCGGGGCGTCGGACTTGAACAGTTTCGTTTTCTCGTACAACGACCTGCCTGAAGGCGAAACAGATTTTCCGCTGGCGAAATTCGATTTGGGACAGGACAAGAAGGACGTGATTCCCGTGATGAAGGAAATCTTGGCCGTCAACCCGAAGATCAAAATCATGGCATCGCCTTGGTCGGCGCCCGTGTGGATGAAAACCAACGGCAAAGTGAAAGCGGGTTCGCTCAAAAAGGAATGTTACGACGTGTATGCCCGCTATTTCGTGAAATACATTCAAGCGATGAAGAAAGAGGGAATCACGATCGACGCAGTGACCATTCAAAACGAACCGATCAACGCCAACAACACGCCCAGCATGCGGATGAACGCCGCCGAACAGACGGAGTTTATCAAGAACAACCTCGGCCCGGCATTGAAAACGGCCGGGTTATCGACCAAGATCGTTCTTTTCGACCACAATTTGGATCGTCCCGACTATGCGTTGACTGTTTTGCGCGATCCCGAAGCGGCGCAATATGTAGACGGCTCGGGCTATCATCATTACGGCGGCGACTTGAGCGCGATGACGACGGTGCACAACGCCCGCCCGGACAAGAACCTTTACTTCACCGAGCAGATGGTGGTGGAGCGTCCCGGCGGTAACACCATCGACATTGCGGCACAGGTGAAACGCATGATCATCGGTGTGACCCGGAACTGGAGCCGAAACGTCATCCTGTGGAACTTCGCCGCCGACCCGAACAACGACCCGCATACTGACGACGGCGGTTGCCCGATGTGTCAGGGCGCGGTAACGCTCGACGGCGACAACGTAAGCCGCAACATCGCGTATTATGTCATCGCGCATGCCTCGAAGTTCGTGCGTCCCGGCTCGGTACGCATTGCGTCGACCAACCGAGGCGACCAATCGGTGCTGATCACTACCGACGAAGAACAACGCGAAGTGGTTCGACCGGCTACCATCGAAAACAACGAAGCCCTGCCCAACGTGGCTTTCCGCACACCCGACGGAAAGATCGTACTGATTGTGGCCAATGATACGTGGTCGGCCGGTTCGTTCAAGGTGCAATACAAAGGACAATACGCCAACATACGTTTGCAACCCGGCGCCGTGGGCACGTATGTGTGGAATGCCGAATAAATCAACAAAAAGATAATGAATGCGTGCAGCAACACTTATTTAGCCCTCGATTTCGGGGGAACCAAGCTCCTGATCGGCGAAACGGATGCCAATGGCAAGGTACTGAAATACAAACGGTACGAAACGGGGTATGTCAACCAGCAGTCGGCGCTGGAAATTATCAAAAAGTCGGTTGACGATTACATCGGCACGGTGGGATGGGCCAACGGGCACCGGCCGGCAGCCATGGGGATCGGCCTTATCGGAAGAGTCAACAATGCCGACGGTATATGGTTGCAGATGGATCCGAAACGTACCGACCCCGTGCCCCTTGCCGGGAAGCTCTCCACGATATACGGCATGCCCTGCTTCATCGACAATGATGTAAAAAGCGCCACGCGCGCCGAAAAACAGTTCGGATACGGCCAAGTATCGCGCGACTTTATCTATATCAACGTCGGAACGGGCATTGCCGCAGGAACCATTGTCAACGGCAACCTGATACGCGGCAGCCATTTCAACGCGGGCGAAGTGGGACATACGCATTCCGGCGTCAACGTGGGCGTACGGTGCGGTTGCGGCAGGGAAAACTGTGTGGAGATCATCGCATCGGGAACAGGGTTCGACAAATGTGCTCGTTTCCTGCGGTCGCAGTACGACTCGAACCTCACCATCCCCGCCGACGAGGGTCAAAAAGTGGATACCCGTGAGATATTCGAACTAAGCATGCAGGGCGACAAACTGTGTGTGCAATTGGTGGAAAACGCCACTCGGGCAGTGGCCAACCTCGTGATGAACATGGTGCGGATGAGCGACCCCGACACGATTGTCCTCGGCGGCGGCATCCTCTCCGACGGGTATATCTATTCGCGGGTTCTCGAAAAGCTCAATCCCACCACCATCCGGTTTGTGAAAAACGGCGTGGTGCTTACCAAGCTCGATCCGGATTTTGCGGGATTGATCGGCGCCGGCGCCGTGGCGATGAACGTGTGAGGAGGTAAGAGGGAAGAAGTAAGAGGTAAGAATGAAGAATGCGATGTTGGGCGTCATTGCAATGCCGCTCAACGGGTAACGAGACGTTCGGCGTAGTCTCCGGACTACGCCGAATGCGGACTGTGTTGAAAATCTCGTTAATTATATTAAAACCATCATAAATCAATCATCAACCATGAAAATGAAAATTACCATTGCCCGGGATGAAGCGGAATTCGACCGGATGGCTGCATGGCGGATCATCGGGGAAATGCTTTCCAACCCGCGGTCTGTTATCGGCCTGTCTACCGGGCAAACCACCAAGAACATGCACGCCGTTGTCAGCGACATCTTTCGGCAATACCCGTTTGATGTTTCGAACATCACGCTGTTCAATGTGGACGAGCTTACCAACCTTCCGCGCGAATATAAAGGCTGTTGCTACACGATGATCAAAGATCAGATTGCGGGGCCGCTGGGGATCAAGGAAGAAAATTTTATCATGCCTCCTACGATTTCGGACGATTTCGAAAGCGAAAGTCGTAAATTTCAAGACGAATTGGAAAAACGCGGCGGTATCGACCTGCAAATGTTGGGGCTGGGCGCCAACGGACATATCGGCATCAACCAACCCGGAACCCCGTTCGAGAGCGAAACGTGGGTGTCGCCGATGGATCCCGACTTCGAGAAGCGTGTCCGCGAAGAAACCGGGACTCCGCCCGAACACGAATTGGGCGGATTGACGCTGGGCATCAAGAACATCATGCACACCCGCAAAATCGTTCTCGTTGCCAAAGGCGAACACAAAGCGGAAATAGTAGCCAAAATGCTGCTCGGGCCGGTAACGCCGGATATCCCGGCTTCGGTGTTGCAACTGCATCCCTGTTGCGAGTTTCTCCTCGACGCGGCGGCAGCGAAAATAGTGACGAGTGACAAATGACACTTCTTACTCGTCACTTGTAACTTGTAACTTGTCACTTGTCACTATTTTAATCCATTAACCATCAAAAATTATTATTCATGAATCAAGAAAAGCAAGTCAATTATGTAGGCCCGTTCATTACGCTGGTCTTTCTGTTTTTTGTAATCGGTTTTCTGACCACCGCCAACGGTCAGTTCCAGGGGCCGCTCAAAGAAGCCTTTCTGAAAGGCGCCGGCGATCTGAAAAATACGTTCGTTACGCTCATCACCTTCTCGTGGTTCCTTGCATACCCGCTCACCGGGGGCATCGGTTCGTCGTGGGTCACCAAGTACGGCTACAAAGGGACGCTGGTTCGTTCCATCTTCGTGATGATTGCCGGGCTGGCGATCTTTTTCCTGTCGTCGTGGTGTACCGTCCGGTTTCCCGGATCGAGCGTACGGATCGCATCGGCAGATATACCGTGGGGATTCTTTATCTTCCTTTTGGGTTCGTTCGTTGTCGGGGCATCGGCCACCATCATGCAGGTAGTGATCAACCCATACCTGACGGCCTGCTATGTGAAAGGCACGCAACCGATACAACGGCTGGCCATCGGCGGCTCGGCCAACTCCATCGGCACCACCATAGCGCCGTTCTTCGTGTCGGGTATCGTTTTTGGCGGATTGGCAATGGAAGATGTGCAAGTCAGCCAACTGCAAGCGCCGTTCCTTGTGCTGGCGGGTATCATGACATTAGTGGTGTCGGTGCTTTTCAAGCTGTCGCTGCCCGACATACAAGGCACCAAAGCCGATGCCGGCGAGAAACTGGAAAAAAGCGTGTGGTCGTTCAGCCACTTGACTTTAGGCGTTATCGCCATCTTTTTCTATGTGGGTGTGGAAGTTTGCATCGGTGCGAACATCAACCTGTATGCCGGCGAGCAGGAGAGCCTGCACGGCCCTTTCTCGTTCTTCGGCAGCAGTTCCTTAACGATCTTTGGCATCAACTTCGCCATTCCCGCTCTGATGGCTACTTTATATTGGGGAGGTATGCTCATCGGCCGTTTGGTGGGGAGTTCGTTAAGCAAAATACCGCCGCGGGTACAGTTGGTAACCACTACCGTGTCGGCAACCGTTCTCACCGCATTGGCCATTATGCTGAACAACCCGTGGTTTCTGGTAGCCGTGGGCCTGTTCCATTCCATCATGTGGGGTGCCATTTTTACCCTCTCGGTAGCCAAGTTGGGGAAATACACCTCGGTGGCCTCGGGCGTTTTCATGATCGGTGTGGTCGGCGGCGCCATTTTGCCGCTGTTGCAGGGCATCTTAGCCGATTCGATACAGGGTTGGCGCTGGACGTGGTGCATCGTCATTTTCGGGGAACTGTTCATGCTGTATTATGCATTGATCGGTTCACAAATCAAAATGGTGACAAGTGACAAGTAACATGTGGCGAATGGAAAGTCACACGTCACATGTCACCAAAAAAAATCAAACCGTGAACCGGAAAATCATCATTTGCCTGTGTTTTTTGTTCTGCGCTTTTGCGAAAGCGCAAGGGCAATTCTTTACGAGCACGCCCCGCACATGGGATCAATATCCGCCCGAAGCCCAAAAACGGGGTTTCGGATTGCATAAATTCGAAATTGCACAAATGGACGACGACCCGGCGCCCGAAGCGGTATTGCTTTTCAGCGCACACAACGGCCATTATCCGTATTTCGACCTGTTCAAAAATTATTATGTGATTATCGACAATTACACCAAGAGGATCAAGTACACGTCGGATGTTGTGATTTCCACCGAAAGGGAAATTGTTCTCGAAGACCGCAACAACGACGGGAAATTCGAGCTTTACCGACGGTATTTCAAAGACGGGAAATTTTCGACGGACAAGAAAGGTAACAACCTGTCCGTTACGTGGGTGTACGATACCGTTGAATTTATAAACAGAGATAAAATAGTGACGGGCGACAAGTGACGGATGAATAGTGTCATTTATCACCACAAATACATAATCGAATGAAAACCATTCATATACTTTTACTTTTTTGTATTGTAAGTTATCACTGCAAGGCCGGTGAGCCTGAAAATCAAAACCGGGTGGTGCTGGCTTATGTTACGTCGTGGAGCAGCATTATTCCCGACCCGGCGTATGTAACGCACATCAACTATGCCTTCGGGCATGTGAACAACACGTTTAACGGCGTCCGCATCAACAACGAAGAACGGTTGAAGATGATCGCCGGCTTGAAACGGCAGAAACCGTCGCTGAAAGTGTTGCTTTCAATTGGCGGATGGGGTAGCGGCCGGTTTAGCGAAATGGCTGCCGATGCTGCTTTCCGTAAAGCTTTCGCGACCGATTGTCAAAGGGTTGTACAGCAGTTTGCACTGGACGGCATCGACATCGATTGGGAATTTCCCACCAGTGATATGGCTAAAATATCCGCTTCGCCCGACGATACCAAAAATTTCACACTGTTGATGGAGGATATCCGCAAAGCCATAGGGAATGATAAACTCCTTACGCTGGCATCAAATGCGAGCGCCAAGTACATCGACTTCAATGCCATCAACCGATACATTGATTTTGTGAATATCATGACTTACGATATGGCGTCGCCGCCGAAGCATCATTCGGCGCTGTACCGTTCGGAACATACCGGTTGGTCATGTGGCGAGGAATCGGTCAATGCGCATGTCGAAGCCGGAATACCGTTGGAGAAACTCACGTTGGGCATCCCATTCTACGGACATGGGAAATCGGGTATCGCTAATTTCATCGATTATAAAAACATTGTCAACCTGGAAGGGTATACCGACAACTGGGACGATACCGCCAAAGTGCCGTACCTGACCAATACCTCGGGCGAATATGTCTGCACATACGAAAATATCCGTTCCATTGGCATCAAATGTCAGTACCTGCTTGACCGGAAGATGCTCGGGGCCATGTATTGGGATTACGATGGCGACGATCAGGATGGTTCCCTACGGAAAGCGGTATACAATGGGGTGATGAAAGTGACGAGTGACAAGTGACGGGTGAAGAGCAAGTTAAGTAATCGGGATTGAAGTTTAAGATTTAAGGATTGAAGTTAGTTTGAGAATGGTTGACCTACTGGGTTTTTAAAACCCGGTAGGTCTTATTAAACAATCATCAAGACCTATCCTTCAATCGTTCGG
>JAVBRP010000098.1:0-23273 GCA_031547815.1 Bacteroidales bacterium
TACACGGATTTTTACCAACATCTGCCCGAGAAGAACGCCGGCAAAAAAGGCTACGTGAAACTGTCGGTCGTTGCCGACGACGAAGCCGCCGAAGAAACGTGGTGCGACAAGGTTTTGAAGGAATTGCCGCAACGCATCGAACAGTTGCAGGACGCGGGTTACGCGCTGTCGGATATTGCCGTTTTGGTGCGCGAAAACAAAGAGGCGCAACTCATTGCCGACACATTGTTTGCATACCGAAGAGCAAATCCCGACTCGCCGTATCGCTACGACGTGCTGTCCAACGAATCGCTGCTGATCGACAATTCGCCCGCCGTAAAACGCCTGATCGCCGCCATGCGTTTCATCATCGATCCCGACGACCGCATCAATCGCGCATTTCTGCAACACGAGTTTCAAATTTATCGCGACGACATCGATCCGGATGCGGAGCCGATCATCGAGGCTTCCGACGAGCAATTGCACCGGTGGCGAAGCCTTCCCGTGTACGAACTTTCCGACAAGCTGATACATCGTTACGACCTGTACCGAAATGTGGAGCAAGCGCCTTTCGTGCGGGCTTTTCAGGATATTCTGCTGCAATACTCGCGCCGCGAAGCAACCGACATCCGTTCGTTTCTGGATTGGTGGGACGGCGAGAAGCACAAACGGTTCGTCACCATGCCCGACAATCAGGACGCCATTCGCCTGATCACCATTCACAAATCGAAAGGTTTGGAATTCGATGCCGTCATCATTCCGTTCTGCGACTGGCCCGTGTGCAAGTCGGGGAAAATATTGTGGTGCCGCCCCGACGAAAAGCCGTTCGACGACATGAAACTGCTGCCGCTGCGCTTCGAATCGTCGCTCCGCAACACGATTTTCGTCCGGGAATATCTTCGGGAAAAGATGCTGTCGTACATCGACAACCTGAATCTGCTCTACGTCGCATTCACCCGCGCCCGAAAAGCGTTGTTCATCACCGCGCCCGACAGTGCGAAAGACGAATTTACGGATGTCGGGGATTTGATTCGACGCATTTGCCGCCGGGATTCGGCGATCGATGTATCGGAACCCGATGCGGAAAGAACGTACATCCGGCTCGGCGATTACATCCGCCCCGAAGATTCCTGCTTTGAAATAGGCGTTTTGGCGAAGTCCGACGCCGAACAAACGAAGCCGGACGCCGAACAGGCCGAATATTTCGGCCGAACGACGCGCCGCACTTGGGATTATGTGCCGCACATCACCCGCAACGGCGCTTATTTTACGTCCGACGACATGTATGGCGCACAAATAGACAAAGGGCGGCTGCTGCACGATATTTTCCGCACCATCGTCACCGCCGACGATCTGGAGCATTGCCTCAATGCGTTGATTGCGGAAGGCAAGCTGTCGGAAACGGAACGAACCCGGATTGTGGCATCGGTGCACGACGCGCTTCGCAATCCCCTTGTCGGCCGATGGTTTGCACCCGGCCTGCAAGTGAAAACCGAAGCGGAAATTCTGCTGCCCGACGGCTCCGTGGCGCGCCCCGACCGGGTAGTGATCGACGGCGCGGAAGTGCACATCATCGACTACAAATTCGGCGACACCGAATCGGGGAAATACCGGAAACAGGTATCGCGCTACGCGGAATATCTGCGCGGCATGGGCTACTCGTCCGTAAAAGGCTTTTTGTGGTACGTGGCGATGAATAAGGTGGAGGAAGTGGTTTAAATTATGGCGCCTCGCGCGGCCAAGTTTTTTCTCGCTTTGCGTCTTTGCGCCTTTGCGAGAGAATAATCGCGCAAAGCACAACCGCGCTTACCGAAGGTATATTTTATACCGCGAGAAGGGGTGCATGACAAATTGCATTTCGATGTCGGTTTTCACCCCTAAATTATCTAAAGGGGACTTGCGCAAAGCGCGGTATACCGAGACTCCCCTTTAGGGGTCGGGGGTAAAACAACGCTATGGATACTTTTCGGAGCGGACTCTTAATTTTATATGAGAAAAAAGCTAATTTTGTGCAATCACATCAATTTTATTTTCAAACACTGTTTGCATGTGTGAGCCAACAAATATTCGACAGGATCATTAAATACAAAAAAGACATGAATAAACTTTATCTTCTTATCCTTCTGTTGCTTCAAATAATTATTGTCCAAGCGCAGCAAAAAAACATTTCCAAAGAATATGATGCATTTGATTTGAAAAAATCGCCCTTTTATGTCGACCCGTGGAGAGGCTCCGAGTCGTTAGATGCGGAAGATCAAACCATATCTTGGTTTTTGTATTTGACAGAAGGCGAATATCGCGTCAATTTCGATATGTCTCCCAACAGTAAAGATGCGGAGTATGAGATAGAAATCGGAATCAGTGCCGCAGAGGGTAAAAATTTTACTGCTGTCGGTAAAAAAGGTATCATCAATGAAAAAACAGCCGGAAACTTTATTGTGGACGGAATAGAAGTTTCCCGACCGGCATTCTATCAAATAAAAGTAAAGTGTAAAGAACTGAAAGGAAAAGACGGGTTACATATAAAAAGCATGTTGATTGAAACTCCCAAGGGCAAAGGCGGAAAAATACGTGCGGCTAAATACTTTACATCGCCCAAGGTTGCATTGAGATATCAACCCGACGACGGAAATGAATACGAATACGATTGGTTGTATGGAGAATTGTCGGTCGATAAAGAATTCGACCCGATCTATACTCGGTATACGGCTGTCGGATTTCAATCGGGTATGGTTAATTTGAACATCGGCCCGAATCATGAACGAACCATAGAATTTATGGTAAAAGGAGGCGGAGAAGCGGGAATAATTCAAATATCGGATAAAGGAGAAAACGTAAAAGTACAGCGAGAAGATGCTTTTGCGGGTGGCTTAGCATCATTATCATATCCCGGTGAATCGAACCGAAAATTGAAATTTTTGCTCCATGCACGAAAACTTTCCGATCATTTTGTGGTCTATTCTGCATGGTTTTCCGATCAAGAAGCAAAAGATTGGCAATATGTGGCAAGTTGGAAAGTTCCGAATGCCGACGGCAATTTTAAAAACTGTTTTTCGCAGATCGAGAATTCGGATAAAGCCACCGGTCAAAAGGTTCGAAAAGCCGATTTCTGCAATATTTGGGGGCGAAGAGCGGACAACCGGCAATGGACAGCGTTCAATAAAGCCGAATTGTTTCGCAACAATAGAGACCCCGAAAATCGAGATGACTATGAAGGTGGCGTATCGAAGAATAATACCGCAGCATTTTATATCAGTTCGGGCGGTTACACAAATCCCATTCATGACGGAAAAATAATTATTACGAAGAGAAACAATGCACTGCCGAAGATCGACATGGAAAGGCTTTCCGCAAGAGTAGATCAAGCAATAAAAAAATCGCCTGTATACATCGGTTCAGGTAATTATCAGGCGTCCGATACCCTTTCCGTAACCGAAAGAATTTACGGCATCTCCAAGTTTTGGCAGGAAGTGAACTACAATTTCGTTTTTCTGAACAAGATCGACAAAAAAGAATGGAATAATGCCTACATGGCGCTTCTCGAAAAAGCGTTGCAACCCCAAAGCGATTATCAATATTACCGGGAATTGCAAAAGTTTTGCGCATTGCTTAAAGACGGACATACCAATGTTTATATGCCGCCACATATTCAAGTGATGAATACGATGTTCGGAACATACAGATTGTTTCTCGAAAACATCGAGAATAAAGCCGTTGTTACAAGGGTTAATCAGAGCCGGAAAGATGAAATCCCGATCGGCAGCGAAGTGATCGAGGTAAACGGATTGCCGACGGATGAGTATATGGAACGATTTATTACGCCATACATATCGGCATCGACCGATTATGTTCGCAGAGACAATAGCATCCGGAATTTGTTGCAGGGGCTAGAAGGCGAAAAATATACCATAAAATTGAAGAAACCTGACGGAAAAATGATTGAACTGAATCTTACGCATGAAACAACAAAAGAAAAAGAAGTATTTCCACCGGTTGAGGATCAGAAGCTATTTGAATTTAAATGGTTGGAAAACAAAATAGCATATATGGCACTTAATTCGTTTAGCAACAGAAAAATTAATGAATTGTTTGTCGAAAAACTTCCCGAATTGTATCAAGCCAAAGCCTTGATTATCGATGTGCGGAAAAACGGAGGTGGGAGCAGCGACATAGGAACCGACATATTGCAGTATTTAGTGAATGGCAATACCATACGAGGTGATAAAACACGAAGCCGGGTTCACATTCCGAAATTTAAGGCATGGGGAGTATTCGTCCAACCAATTGATACGACGAAAAGCGAAAGACTTAAAAAATCTTATCTCATGAATCAGGACAATTATTATGAAGCCTATAATCAGTTTTACCAACCAATAAATATAAGAGATAAACGAATTATTATCCCCACTGCCATTTTAGCCGGACATTATACCGCTTCGGCAGCCGAAGATTTTCTGATCTGTGCCGACAATCAAAAACACATTGTGCGGATAGGCGAGAAATCATACGGAAGCAACGGGCAACCTTTTCTGTTTGATCTTCCTGCCGGCGGAAGTGCGAGAGTATGTACCATGGACTGTGTTCTTCCCGATGGTCGTGAATATGTCGGTTATGGCATTCTTCCGGATATTGAAGTCATCAGAACCGTGGACGATTTGATTCATGGCAGAGATCGCGTGTTGGAAAAGGCCGTGGAATATTTGACCGGCAAAATACGGTAAGACGCAAAGCACAACCGCGCTTACCGAAGGTAAATGCACCCGCGAGAAGTATAAATACGTCCCGGATCATAAAAATGATTAGTTTTGCCGCCGGATTACTCAAGTGAAATTATTGTATTCAGAGCGTTTTTATGGAAAAAAGAAGTCTTTTGTTCGGAAAAATCGGCGTCCTATTTTTGGCGTCGATGATGCTGTTTGTGTTTGTGTTCGCGTTTTCTTCGGCGGACAATCGTTTCGATTCGAAAACGCCCGATGCCTTAAACATCAGGTACGAAGGGCGTAAGATCAAGATCACCTGGGCAAAGGTCGAAGGTGCGGAAAGTTACAAGATTTATCACGGCCCGACCCGTCTCGGCGCACAAAACCCGATTGCAACCGTGAACGTCGCCGGAACCAAGCCGGAACCGGGTTTCGGTCAACGGGTGGTATTCGGTTATACGCATACGTCGCCCAATGCGGGTAAATACGAAAATCATTACAGAATAGTTCCGTTAGACGCGCAAGGCAGAACGATTGTTTCGATCGGATGGGAATCGGGCAGGACGGACAACGCGGTTTCCTACGAGGTGCAGCGTACGGCCGAAAGCGGCGGAGAATACGTAACGATCGGCAAAACCGACGGCTTGCGGTTCACCGATAAGGTCAACAATTTCGACAGGTATGAAAATCGGTACCGGATCGTTCCCTTAAATGCCGCCGGCGAACAGATCACCGGCAACAGGGGAAATCGGGCGTATGTAACTCCCGGCGCCGTTATACCGGAATTTGAACAAACCATTTCGTTCGAAAAAAAACTGTTCGGCGAAAACATGCTGTTCTACGACGCCAAATTTGACGACGGCAAATCTATCGCAAGAGAAATCAACCGCATACACGACGATGAGATGTTCTCTTCGCCTTCGGGTCCGGCCAACGGGCAATTCTCTTTCAGGCGTTATTCGCTGAATCTGAAGCCCGGCAAATATACGGGCTTCGGCGATTTGAAAATCGGGTATTATACGTCTTTTGCGGGTCTCGGAGCGCTTCCGACCGACACGAAACTGTACGGCTCGATAACTATTCCCTCGCCTTTAAACGGCGGAAACGCAACGTGCACATTTTGGCGTTCGGTAGAGAATTTTGAATTGAATCCGCTTTCGTCTTCCGACGATACGACGATGTTCCGGTGGGCGGTTTCGCAGGCGGCGCCCGCCCGACGGCTCAGTGTCAACATACGCGCTCAGTTCGATTGGGCCGGCGTGCGCGGCATGAGGACGCCTTGGGCTTCCGGCGGCTTTTTGTCGGACAGCCGTTTCACCGCTCCGCTCGGTTCGCCGAACCAGCAGCAATGGTACACGCGCAACAGCCATTTCGGGCATTCGGCGTTTTCCGGCGACAACTGGAACAGGGTTACGCACGGTGTTACCGGTCATCCGTACACAACGAACCGGGAAACGGGCGGCGCAAGGACAAACATAGAAAAAGTTCCCGTCGTACGCGAGAAACCGTTTCTTTACCTGGACGGCGGCGAGTACAAGGTGTTTGTACCCGCATTGCGCCATAACTCGCGCGGCATCACATGGAACGACGAAACCGGCGACCCGGGCAAGGGAACCGTCCTCGATCTCGAAAAAGATTTTTATGTGGCGAAGCCGGGCGATTCTGCCGCCAAAATAAACGCGCAAATCAATGCCGGCAAGCATATTTTCTTTACGCCGGGCTGGTACGGTTTGGAAGCCCCCATCCGCGTTGCCCGCGCCGGCGCCATATTGTTAGGTTCCGGGTACGCTACGCTTTTCCCCGAAGAAAACAATCGCGAGGGCGCGATACTCATCGACGATGTTCCCGGCGTTACGGTGGCTTCGCTTATGGTCGACGCCCATTTTAATTCCGAATATTTGATCAGGGTCGGAGAATGGGGCGCCAAGAAAGATCATTCGGCAAACCCCACGCTTCTTTCGGATGTGTTTATCCGCGTGGGCGGATTTAAAACCACGCCGGTGAATGCCGACGTTTCCGTTCAGATCAACTCGAACAACGTCATCGGTGACCACTTGTGGATTTGGCGCGCCGACCACGGAAACGGCGTCGGCTGGAATACGAATACCGCAGACTACGGGTTGATTGTTTCGGGAAACCGCGTAACGATGTACGGTTTGTTTGTCGAACATTATCAAAAATATCAAACGCTTTGGCTCGGAGAGCACGGCAAGACGTTCTTCTATCAAAACGAATTGCCGTATGACCCTCCGGTGCAATCCGAATGGATGAGCCACGGCGGCACGGTGAACGGCTACGCGGCGTACAAGGTCGGGAACAGCGTCAACAGCCATGAAGCTGTCGGACTGGGTTGCTACGGCGTATTTAACCGCCAGCAGCAGAACGTATACGTGTGCCTTGCCAACGCTATCGAAGTCCCCGATAAGCCGAACGTTACGATAATGCACGTAATTACCACCGAGCTCGGCGGGCGCGGCGGCACCACACACATCGTTAACGGAACGGGCGAAGGCGTCGGGCGCAGTGCGGATGGTTCGGTGATCACAAATATCGCGACGGCAAGAAGAATGGTTTCGTACAACAACGGCACCGGCATTGCACGGCCCGCGAGCGGCGATACGAATCTTGTGCAACGCGGCACCAACCCTACCGACGAAGAATTCGATTTTCCGAAGTAAATACGTATCCGCTCCGAAAACTTGCCCATGTAAAGAATAATATGTATTTCGGCATCATCAAAAAAAGGTTTGCCGAAAGATCCATACGGCAAACCATTTTGATATGAATTTATCCGGAACCGTTATTCCGACGGTCCGGATATGGAGTGCTGTTACCGGCAAATTTGATTTTACATGCCGGTGAACCCTGTTTTTAATCTACAAGAATGAAAGTCCATACAAACCCGCCGGGATCAGATGCCGAATAAGTGATTCCCGTACTTGAGGGTATCATATATACAATATTCCAACCGGCTTTCAGGTACAAATCATATACTAAATTTTCATCATCATACATTAATCTTGAACCGGTAACAGAAACATCCCGGTCACTATACATATAATGTGCTTCTATCTTCATTGATGTTGAGGGGTTCATATACCGAAATTCCCCCATAATATTATTTGATTTGTAACCATATATTTGCAAATAATTGGTTTTGGCATTCGTATCACTTACCGTAAATTCGTCAGCTAACTCAACGAGTTGTTTTTGGAGATACTCATCATCAACGGTTTCGGGTAAGGTTAATGTAAACCCGCCATTCGAATAAGGCGCGGTTGCCAATGGGTTTAAAGAATTGCCAAGATACCCTTCCACCCGATCCGGATCATACGAACTCCCATCCACTACCGTGGCAACAATGGGGTTTATGGAATTTGTTTCAGGACTTTCATCGTCCTTGTCACAACTTGTGAAGGCTAAACCTGCACATAAACACAAACATGCTGCATTCAAAAAATACTTTTTCATTAGTTTACTGATTTTGATGATACCCGTCAATTTCCAACCGGGCATTTGATGATTGATTAAAAAAATATGGGTCGGACAGGGAAATTGTAAGATATTTGGGTATCCTGCCGCCAACCTTTATCTGCAGATGGATGATGGCACATTGAATGATGGCATGTTGGATGATTGCAAAAACAGCAAGGCCAACATACAGGAATAATTCCTGCTGCGAGGGTATATTACCACCCCCTCCATCCGCGATATATTTGTCCGGATCAAAAAGCACGAAAGTTTCCTGTGATAATTGACAACAACTTAATATACAATACAACAACCAAAAGATCATATTAGTTAGTATTATTTTTATAATTTTTAAGATTCATCGTATGGAATGTATCCCCGGCCCGCACATCACCTGTTTCATAGCCTTTAAAGAACCATTGTTTGCGTTGTTCGGACGTTCCGTGTGTAGACGAGTCGGGAACGACAAAGTGTCTGTTCGCAGAATTTGCCGGAGCGGTACAATTGCGTAAAAAATAATCTTACCTTTGATGCCGGCAAACTGAAAATACAATTCATCAACATCAAAAAACAATTATGAAAACTGATCAGTACCGAAGAAAAATCTTGCCGACCGCTCCGGCTGCATTTGCCGGCGCCGTACCCGTGCCGACAATCATTCCCGAAGAATCGCACGGAGCGAAGACAACTTTCGCAAATTACCATTACCATCATTAAAATAATGAAAAACAATATATTATTCTTCTGTATCTTTTTGGCGGCATGTTCCGCCGATCGGACCGAATTGTTCGAACAAGCGTTGCAAAACGGACGTCGTGCCAACGAAGGCTTTACAAAATGCGAACGTTTTGTGACAGCATGGCTGGCCGAAGCCGACAGCGCGTCGGATTTGATACCCCGCAACCTCACGGCGAGCCGCGACTTCTGGAATGCAAAGGATGCCGCCGCCGACAATTATCCGTTCATGGTGATGACGAGTTCCGTTCTTCGGCCCGATCTTTTTGCCGGCGTCATGTCGGATATGTTGCGTACGGAGCGAAAGCTCACTTCGCGCATCGGCCGTTTGCCCGACACTTATTCCTTCCGGAAGCGCGATTTTCTGAAAAGCCTGCCCGACACGAGCGAAATCATCTTCGGAAGCGCCGAATACATGAAAGACGGACTGCTGGCATTGACCGAGCGGTTGGGAAAAAGTGCGTGGTCGGAGCGGATGATTGAAATTCTCGACGATCTGGACAACGTGATGCACGTTGAGCCGGAAACGGTTACCAAACTTTTTCCGCACACGCAAGCTGTGGAAGTGAACGGCGACTTGCTGCAAGTTCTGTCGCGGATGTATTGGATGACGGGAAACAAGAAATATCTGGAACGGGCGATCCGATTGGGCGATTACTATCTGAACGGGCAAAACCTGCCGACACGCAGCGATAAAGGGCTTCGGTTGCGCGACCACGGCTGCGAAATCGTCGGCGGCTTGTCCGAAATATATGCTGCGGTGCATTTTGCCGATAAGGAAAAGAAAGAACAATGGCGCCCGTACATGCACGAAATGATCGATTGCGTGCTGAGCAAAGGCCGAAACGAGGACGGTTTGTTTTACAACGCCATCAACCCTGTGTCGGGCGAAATTTTGGACAAAAAACTTGCCGACACATGGGGCTATACGCTCGATGCGGTGTACACGGTGTATCTGACCGACGGCACGGAAGCATACAAAGAAGCTGTCGCGAAAGCGCTCCGATCAATCGTCAAATACAAAAACTACGATTGGGAAGTTCACGGCGCCAATCTTTCGGCCGACGGCTATGCCGATGCCGTCGAGAGCGCGCTCAATCTCTTCTTTTTCCTGCCTTTGCCGGAAACCGAAGATTGGATCGAAAGCGAAATCAAAGTGCTGTGGAGTTTCCAACAACCGTCGGGAATAATCGAAGGCTGGCACGGCGACGGGAATTTTGCGCGCACCACGCTGATGTATTGTTTGTGGAAAACCGCCGGAATCACCTTGTCGGATTGGCGAAAAGATGTCGTGTACGGAGCGACGCTCTCGAAAGAAAAATTGTATGTGACGCTCGTTTCGCCGAGCGATTGGAAAGGAAAGCTGAAATTCGGGCAACCGATGCACCGGACAAATCTGAACCTGCCGATCAACTATCCCCGCATCAATCAATTTCAGGAATGGTATCCGATAGATGCCGAAAAATCGTATCGGGTAACCGACGCCAAAACGCGCAAAACGGAAATCGTTTCGGGTCGGACGCTGATTGACGGATACGATGTTTCCCTTGCCGGGAATGAATCGCTCTTTTTATGTGTTGCCGAAAAATAAAATAATCAAAAAAATCTCATTTTAATCGATATGAAAAAGTTCATCTCATTTGCTGCGGTTGTATCCGTAATTGCGATCGTTTCCTGTTCGCAACCCCGAATCGACGATCTGTTCAAAAATCCGGACAACGAAAAAATCGAAAGCGACGGACACAGTAAAGTGTATGTCCCTGCCAAAAGAATCACCGCGCAACCCGGTTATCACTGGTTCGCCTATTACGACAAGATACAATGCGACCCCACGAATCGCTATGTATTGGGCATGCAGACGATGTTCGAGCACCGTTCGCCGAAGCCCGATGACGTGATCGAAATCGGGATGGTCGATCTGCTCGACAATTGCAAATGGATCAAGTTGGGCGAATCGCACGCCTGGGGATGGCAACAAGGCTGTCAGCTTCAATTCATACCCGGGTCGGCCGACGAAGTGTTGTGGAACGACAAGGAAGGCGATAAATTCGTGTGCCGCATCATGAACATCAGGACGCGCGAGCAAAGAACCATTCCTTGGGCGGTGTATGCGTTAAGCCCCGACGGCCGGTGGGCGGTGACCACCGATTACCGCCGCGTGAACGACATGCGCCCCGGCTACGGATACGCCGGCATTCCCGATCCGAACGCCGATGTTCTTGCGCCCGACAATTCGGGTATTTGGAAAATTGACCTCAAAACGGGCGACGCCAAGCTCATCATATCGCTTGCGCAAGCGGTGGCAATCGCCAATCCGTTGGAAGAGGGATTTACCGAAGCCAAGCATTGGTTCAATCACCTTTTGGTAAGCCCCGACGGGAAACGTTTCATCTTTCTGCACCGGTGGAGATACCCCGACGAGGAACGCAACGCTCCGTATAAGCAAGTGGGCGGTTTCGGCACACGCATGTTCACCGCTTCGGCCGACGGAACGGATCTGCGCGTGATCGATCCGTACAATTACACATCGCACTTTATCTGGCGCGATCCGTCGCATATCTTGGCTTGGACGCGTATTCCCGAAAAGGGCAACGGATTCTTCCTTTTCGAAGATTCGCCGACGGAAAATATCGTGCAGACGGGCAAAGATGTGATGACGCTGAACGGGCATTGCACCTACCTGCCGGGCAACGACCGGATTTTGAACGATACGTACCCTTCGCCTTCCACGCGCCTGCAATCGGTATACCTGTATCACGAGCCGACCAACAAGCGTATTCCGTTGGCCGATCTGTATTCGCCCGCCGACTACAAAGGCGAATGGCGTTGCGACACCCACCCGCGCAGCACGATCGACGGCAATTTCGTCATCGTCGATTCGCCCGGTTGGGATGGTCGGCAGATGTACCTTTTGGATGTCAGGGGTATTGTGAAGACAAAGAAATAAGAATTATACTTCGCGCGGCCGGGTTTTATGCAAAGCATCGTTCGGCTGAGGCTGTGCCTCAGTCGAATTTATGATGCCGGGCTGAGCCTGTCGGGATATTCGGGACGAGGTGCAACCTCGTCCCAACACGCACAAAACTTGGCCGTGCGAGGTATCATTTGAAAAATCAATGTTGCCGACTTATTTTACCTATTGCTTAAATTGTTATAATTTTGGATGTTCAAAAATAGATCGATTTGTTAAAAACAGATCGATCAACAAAATAAAAATTGCGTGGTTATAAGGTATTTAATCATTAAAGAATAAGGCTATGATATTTGAAGAAGATGATGATGTGATGGTTGTCGGGCAACCCGTCATAGGCGCTAAAATGCAACGTGTAAGGGAAGTTGTGGGAAAGCCGCAAAAAGAAATTGCCATTGAATTAGGTGTTACCCAACAATGCGTATCCGAATGGGAGAAAAGCACGTCGATCAAAAGGTCAACACTGAACAAATATGCCGGAGTATTAGGCGTTACACCCGATGCGATTATAAATTTTGAAGAAAAAGCCCCGATGCAGTTTTTTACCAATTGCGAATTCAGCGGCAACGGTGCAAATAGTTTATCAACGAATACGGTCAATCAAATTCCTCCCGAAATGATCGCTTTATTCGAAAAGTTTCTGACCGAACTGAAAAATAAACGGTAACCCGATGCGGCAGTATTACGGCCCCCGACGGGCTGTATACAGTTCGGTTGAGCGGAATTTGCGGTTGAGCGGCAATTGCTTTGCCGCTCAACGCGTGCAAGCAATGTTGCCGGCATTCTTCACTCTTCTTTCTTCTTTCCCTCCTGAATCACCGCCCTTCTGTTCTTTCCGTCCATTTGTATATTCAGCGGCTCGGCAAAGCGCACGTGGCGAAGATATTTTGTTCGGTTGACAAATTGCTGCGACTTCAATACTTCCCGGCGGAAAAAGTTGTCGGACAACCCCCACGGGATGGAGAAATAGCCCACCCGCATGGAAATAACGTTATGGAAGAAGTGCGAGCCGAGCGAAGGATCGAGCGGCAAGTCGGGCAATCCCACTTCGACGATCACTTTTGCCGACGAAATCTGCGGCCAAGTAACGGGAATGCCGATGAACCGGTCGCGCGAACCCCAGCGTCCCGGCCCGATAAGCACGTATTCGCGGTTTTCGGCGATCATCGTTTCGTTCAATCGTTCTATCTCGGCTGCCATCGCAGGCGTGTCGGTTTTATCGAACGTGTCGATGTCCACATAAATCACGTCGGTGATGTTATTGATTTGCCCGTTGCCCATCGTTTTGGACGAATACAGGATGGCGCGTTCCGGGTCGATGCTCGACGCGTCGAGTTCGAAATCGGTCTGTATCTCGACGATCGGCTTCACTTGCAGCAGGTGGAAATTCGACGGTTTATCGTATTCGTTGCTCAACTCCACGGCAAACTCTATCTCCACGGGCATCCCCATCGCTTCCTTCACCAAGTCGAGCGTCGTTTCGATCATTTGCGCCAGCGGGATATGCTCGAAGCGAAGAATGTCGGCAAAGTTGATCACGCGCGGACCGCGCGCATCGAGGCCCGGTTCGAGGCGATCGTCGGCCGTGTACACCGACGCGCAATGCCGAAGTGTTCCGTGTTTTTCGGCAACGGAAATTTCCAGTTCCGTGATCCCGGCCATTTCGCCGTCGCGGAGCAAATCGGGTTCGCTGTTGCTCAGGTCGAGCGCAAGGAATTTGGTTTGCGAATCCTTATACTGCTCCCGCGGCGAAAGCGTTTCCAGCGTCGGATACTTGGGCGAAAAGCGAAAAGACTTGCCGCCGTCCGCAACATATTTGCCCAACCCGACGGCGCAAGCGGCAAAACCGTCGCCCGGCTCCATGTAAGCCACCGGATAGTAATTATACGATTGCGCCGTGCCGCTGATGTCGGGATAAAAATATTGATCGTGCCGGTTGCCCACCACTTCCTGCAACACGATGGCCATCTTTTCCCGATCGATCCCGTAATTGATCGCCCGGAAATATTCGCGCGCTTCGGGCGCATACAGCGATGCGTAGATCAACCGTACGGCGTTCATCAACTGCCGGAGCCTGATGTTGGGGTCGTACGAATTGTTCGGCAGCAGATAGGTTTCGAAGACGCCGGCGAACGGTTGCGCCGAACTGTCTTCGTAAAGGCTCGACGAACGCACCGCAAGCGGCCGTTGTATGTATTTCAGGTAGGTTTTCAGGCGCCGGTTCAGGTTGAACGACAGTTCGCCTTGCAGAAACGCCTTTTTGATGTTCTCGTAATTCGTTTCCTTCTCCACGAAAGTGCGCAAATTGTTCCGTTCCATAAAGATGTCGAACTCGTCGGTACCGATGACTGCCGTGCGGGGCGTGCATATTTTGAGATTGGCGCTCGAAATCATATCCGCAAAGTGAAGATTGTAGATGAGCGTGTTCGCGAAGATCAACCCGCGCCCCTTGCCTCCGAGGTTCCCGCTGCCGAGGCCCGCAACATATTGTTCCTCGCCGAGCATCTGTTCGTCGAAATCGATCACCTTGCCCGCATTGGCTTCGTTGTAATAGCGATTCAACACGAATTTCATGTATTTGCGATACGCGCCCAAATCGTCGAAATCGGTCACCTTGATGAGATAGATCATCTTGGCGATCCTTATTTCGCCGCGCGCCATCAGCCACAGCGAAAAGTGATGATGCTTGGCGTGATATATCAGGCTCTCGTCGGGCAGGTTGTCGATCAGCTTTTCGAATTCCTGCATCGACCGCACCGACACCATTTCCTTGCCCGTGCCGTCGCGATACACGAAGTTTCCGAAACTCATCTGGTGGTTGATGAAGCTGCGGATTTCGCGCGACAGCGTATCGGAATTTTTTTCGATGAACGTCGCTTTGATCACGAACGCCTTTCGGGCCATATCCCTTTCGGCCGATTGAATGACGATGGGCAGATCGGGCACTACCTTGCGCGCTTCCTCAGTCAGCAGGAATCCCGCGTCGGGAACGATCACGTCGTCCTTCGGAAATTCGGCGTCGGTGATCAGACACATCAAATTGTCGCCGTAGCGATGCACCATTTCCATCGCCTCTTCGTACGTGGACACCAATATCACTTTCGGCCGCAAACGCGCCCGCAACGCCTTGATGAGATTGTCGGCGTGAACTTCCTCCACCAGATTGCGCGTTTGCTCCTGCACGCAATTATAGAGCAACGGCAGATACTTCGAATAATAAATTTCGGAATCCTCCACCAGCAGAATCACCTTGATCAGACCCACCTGCGTGTCGTTATCCACATTCAGCTTATCTTCCAGATATTTCACCATCACGTAAAACACCTTCGTATCGCCGCTCCAAACAAAAATCTTGTCGATGGTCGGCTGCTTTCGGATGCGCTCTTTATAGAAAGCCAAGTCGGCAGTATGGTTCGACAACAGGAAGATCGGCAGTTCCGGCGCTTCTTTGCGGATGGCTTTGCTTACGTGAAAAGGCATCTCGCGGTCGTCGCCTCCCATGATGATCACCAGATCGAAATGCGCCGACTTTACTCTGCTCCGGGCTTCTTCAACCGACGTAACGCCCGTAATTCGAGGCATCGAGAAGATATTATTCTGATAGTGGTCGCCCATGATGTGCTCGATAAACTTTCCTTCGTTCTCGATCGAAAAAGTATCGTAAAGCGTCGCCACCATCAATATTTCGGTTACTTTGAAGGGCATCAGATCGTGCAAGGTGATGATGCTCGTGTTCTGATTGGCCAAAAAACGTTGCAGCAACAGTCGGCTGTCCGATCCCGGCGTCGGTTTGTCTCTGCCGGAGGTTCCGGTTTTCTCCTTCCGTGTCGAAACCGATTCGCCGACTTCCGCATTGCTCAGAAACGACGATACGGCGGCGGCAACGTTGTTGATCAAGTCGCGCTCTTCTTTCAGAAACGGGCCTTCATCCCTTTGCGGGAAATCCTGCAAATAGAACACCTCTACGGAGCCTTGCAGCCCGGCGGCCGTCTTGAAATATTGCGCTTGCCGGCGATCGGTTTCCGCGAAGCCGGGTGAAATAACTTCCAGATTTCCGTAACGAATGCGCGCCGCCGCCTGATCGCTGTATTGCCAGCCCGCCGGCAAAATCAGGCATATCTGTTGCAGCATCTCCTCCGCCGGCTGTTCCGATTTTAAAATTCTGATGGTTTGCGTGATACACGTAAGCTCTTTGATGCGCTCGCGGTGATCGTATATAAGATTTTCGATTTGTGTTTCGTTGACCGATTTCATAAGGAATGGTATTATCGGCAACAAAATAAAGAAAAATTTTCCGACCGGCATCGTTTTTTGTGATGCATGCATAGTTCGTCGGTATGCACGCATAGTTCGTCGGTATGCGTGCATAGTTTTTTAGTATGCTCGCATAGCTTTTTGGTATGCACGCTTAGTTTTTTGCTATGCATGCATCGTTCTTTGCTATGCGCGCTTAGCTTTTTGGTATGCATGCATAATTTTTTGGTATGCTCGCATAGCTTTTTACTATGTCGACATAGTTCGTCGGTATGTCGAGATAGCTTTATACTATGTCGACATAGTTTTTTGGTATGTCGAGATAGTTTTTGGGTATCTTGACATCCTGCCCCCCCCCGAAACCCTTACTCGAACAATCCCATCACATCTTCGGCGCTCATGCTGCGGAACGGGTTGTCCGATCGGGCGAATATATCGGCCAAAGCCGACTTTTTTTCCTGCAACCGCAATATCTTTTCTTCGATGGTGTCCGAGGTGATCATCCGATAAGCGAACACCTTTTCGGTTTGCCCGATGCGGTGCGTCCGGCTGACGGCTTGCTGTTCCGCAGCGGGATTCCACCACGGGTCGAGCAGAAAAACGTAGTCGGCGGCTGTCAGATTAAGCCCCGTGCCGCCCGCTTTGAGCGAAACGAGAAAAAACGACACGTCGGGGTTGTTGTTGAAACGATCGATAACTTCCTCGCGGTTGCGGGTTTTTCCCGTCAGTTCGGCGTACGGTATTTGCTCTTTTCGAAGATGCGCGGAAACCAGGTCCAAATGTTTGGTGAACGACGAAAACAGAAGCGCCTTGTGCCCTTCGATATACAAATTTTCCAAACTGTCGACTATTTGATCGAATTTTCCCGAATCGGCTGCATACCCGGCATCGAGCATTGCGGGATGAATGGCGAATTGCCGCAAGCGGGTAAGCGCACGGAAAATGGACAAGCTCGACTTGGATACGCCTTGCTTACCGATGCTTTCGATAATTTCGTTGCGCGCTTTCGACTTCTCTTCCTCGTATAAGGAGCGTTGCGTATCGGTCATTTCGCAATAAAGCACTTGTTCCGTAAGCGCGGGTAACTCGGGCGCCACTTCCTGCTTGGTGCGACGCAGCAAGAAAGGTCGTATCAGCCGTTGCAGCTTGATGCGACGCGCCTCGTCGTTATTCCGTTCGATCGGCTCGGCAAAATGTTCCTTGAAAAATTTCAAACTGCCCAATAACCCGCGATTCAGGAAATTCATCTGCGCCCAAAGGTCCGTCAGCGAATTTTCCACGGGCGTGCCCGAAAGCGACAAAAAATGCTCGGCATCGATCCGCAAAGCCGCTTGGTAAGTGATCGATTCGGGATTCCGTATATTTTGCGCTTCATCCAAAATGGCATACAAAAACTTGTACTTGCCGAATATCTTCGCATCGTTGCGCATGATGCCGTAAGTGGTCAGCACGATATGATACTTGTCGAAACGGGTGTCGCTTTGCCTGTCGGGCCCCGCATAACGCAACACTTTGAGGTTCGGCGTAAAGCGCGCCGCTTCGTTGGCCCAATTGTGAATCAACGAGGCCGGCATCACGATCAGCGATGCTCTTTGAGCATGATTGCGGGAAATTTCGGCTTGTCGCTCTTTTTTCTCGGATGCGGCATTTCCGGTTTCCGGTGGTCGGTCGTCCGATTTCGGCGCCTGCGCATCAAACAACGATAATTGCACGTAATTTTTTTCCGACGAATCGATTGTCGGCGCGCTTTTCGTTTCTTCATTGCTATCGTTTTCCGGAAGTTGCGCGTCGAACGCTCCTCCGGCCGACTCTTCCAAGACCGATTGCAGCAGACAAAGCGCTTGCAGGGTTTTTCCCAGCCCCATGTCGTCGGCCAGGCAGCCCCCGAAACCGCGATCGTGAAGCGCCAACAGCCAGGCGACGCCTTGCCGTTGATACGGACGCAGGGTAGCGTTTACCGAATCGGATACGCGGTCGATTTCTATTTCTCCCGTGCGATACAAATCCGTCGAGTTGTCGGGATACTCGGAATCCGTCTCTCCGAAAGCATCGTTCACCAAAGCAAAGTAACGTTTGTCGAGGCGCAAAGTATCGGCGTTGCGTTCGGACATCAGCATCACCTGCTCGTACTTGGCCAACCATTCGGTCGGCAAAATCATCACTTCGCCGTTGGGAAGAACAAAATTTCTGTCCCGACGAAGAATATGATCGCGAAACCGGATGAACGGAATGCTGAAACCGGCGCATTTGACCACTGCGCGCACATCAAACCAGTCGTGATTTTTGCTCGTTTCGATCTCAAGTTTTACGGAACCCGTGTAATATTTTCGAGAAAAAAAGCGTTGATCGACGCGAAAACCTTCGGAAGCGAGCGTATCCGACAGCAAGTTTATTTTCTCCACCAAATCGCCGGTCTCTTGCTCATTATCATCGTAGTCAGCGCGAAGCATCGATTTTCCGACATCGTTCAGTCCCAACTCTTGCAGGCGGTTCGCATATCTTTTTTCGGCTTCGCGGTTCCGGTCGAATCGTTTCACGACATATTGCCCGTCGCGTATTTCCAACGATGCCACCGTTTCGGCGGGAACGTTAGGTTCGAAAAGTTTGCGGCCGTTGCCGTAATCGAATCGCAACACCGGCACGGGGCGGTAGCGCAAATCATTTTCCAGCGAAATAACGGGAATCGGCTCCGAAGGCTCGTCCTCGATCGCAAAGCCTTCCGTTTGCGTGCGGAATTTGCGAATGCTTTCGAGCACGAAAGTCTCGAAATATTTTTTCTCCGCCTGCTTCGGCACGGAAATATATTTTTTGGCGGCAAACGGCAGGAACTTTTTCGCATCCGTCTCCTTGAAACGCAACAGCCGATTCCCGACCGCCATAACGGCAGGTTGGTTGACCAGCGGGATGATACGTTTGCCGAGCAGCGTTATTTCCTCGTTGCGATGCCGCACCGAAAGAAAATAGCGCAGCCCCTCGTCTGCATCGTATCGAAAATTGAATACGGCTTCGGCATGCTCGTCATCATAAAATATTTCATCTTCCGGAAAAAGGTATGCAGAATTGCTTTTCAGGAAAAAGCGGGCTTTGCAGACCGACAGTTGGTCAAAGCAAGGCAGCAGGCGCCGTTCGATGTAAGGGCGCACTTCCGTGGCGATCGACTCTTCGGTCAACGATTGCAAAAACTCGCGCGCATTAGCCTTGCGACGCAACACCCGGGCCATTTCCTTGTCGGAATATTGCTCCGTCAGCTTCACCAGTTTTATTTCCGCATCGGTCAGTACGGCTTTATATTGCGCCAGATTATCGGCGGTAATGCAGTCGTGCACCGACACATATTCCTTTTCGGGAATGATTCCCAGCATATAAGGCATCGGCACATAGCCCCATTTGTGGTGCTTGGTCAAACATAAGGCAAAAAACAGGCTCATGCCGCAAAGATACGATAATCGGATTTTTTTGGATCAAGATAAAAAACATGTTAACGAAATAATCATACAGATCGGCCCAAACGGATTTTCCCTTCGTAGATGGCTTTTCCGACGATGACTGCGGGAACGTTCGCTTCTTGCAACGCAACGATATCGTCGGGGCCGCTCACGCCGCCGCTGGCAATCAAATGCAAGCCGGGAAAACGCGCCAGAAGATTTCGATAAAGATCGACCGCCGGGCCTTGCATCATGCCGTCGCGGCCGATGTCGGTGCATATCACTTGCGTGATGCCTTCGGCGCGATAACTTTCGATGAAGGCGCCGAGTTCGAGCGAAGCCGTTTCGGTCCATCCGCTCACGGCGATCATCCCGTCTTTGGCGTCGGCGCCGAGAATGATCTTTTCCGGGCCGTAATCGGCAATCCACCGCATGAACGTTTCGCGGTTCTTCACGGCAATGCTGCCGCCCGTGATCATGGAAGCGCCGTTGTCGAAAGCGATGCGCAAATCGTCGTCGGTTTTGAGGCCGCCGCCGAAATCGATCACCAGCGAAGTGCCGCCGGCAATGCGTTGCAGCACTTTGTGGTTAACGATGTGTTGCGCTTTCGCTCCGTCCAAGTCGACCAAGTGCAGGCGACGAATGCCGGCCGCTTCGAAACTCTTGGCCACTTCCAGCGGGTCTTCGTTATAGACGATTTTGCGGGCGTAATCGCCTTGCGTCAAACGGACGCATTTGCCGTCGATCAAGTCGATGGCGGGGATAATGTCGATCATTGTGTTACGGGTGTTTTCGGGCGACAAGAAACGGAAATTTCGGCATAAATTCAAATCAAATTTGTAATTATTTAGGTTGTCCTTTGTGGATTGATTATTTTCGAACTTATTGGGAAAACTTTTTTAACTACGGAGTATACCTGAATAATTACAAAAATCTCAAATTTACAAATGTCTTTAACCAAGATGACAGATAAGCTAAATAGTTACAGTGAAATAAGTTGTAAACTGAATACTCGCCGATTGGCCTGCGTATTGCGCGCATGTTCCGAGTTTCGAAACTGCTTACAAAATAATTCGATGATTATTTGAACAAAATCGCTTCAATTTCCTTAAATCAATCAAAATCTTTTTTATGAACTTTGCACATACTCGTGTCAACAACGTTATTCGACAGGTTCTGTTTATCATTGTATTGATATCGCTGGGACTGCTGATTTTCAGAGAACTCAAATTCTTCCTCGGAGGAGCGCTGGGAGCCGTCACATTTTACGTGATTTTGAAAAGGCCCTTTGTCCATTTGGTGGAAGAACGCCGGTGGAATAAAAATCTGGCGGCGCTTTCGCTGATTTTGCTGCTGGTTATTTTTCTGATCCTGTTCGGCGCGGCCACTTTCGAGATGGTGATCTCCAAAATGTCCGACTTCGACAACAAAGCGCTGCAACACGGTTTCAGAACCGTCAGCAACAAGATTTATGAACTTACGGGATTTCAAATTCACACGAGCAGGATACTCGAACAGATCAAAACCGCTTTTCTGAACCAAGCGACAGGCATGTTGAATTCGGCATACAGTTTTGTGGCGAACTTGCTCATGTTGATATTTATGTTGTATTTCATGCTGGCCAACTACAAAAAGATGGAAACGAATATCATCCGCATCATTCCCCTGAGAGGAAACACGCTGGAACAGGTCATCAA
The DNA here is from genome assembly GCA_031547815.1 of Bacteroidales bacterium. Taxonomy (GTDB): domain Bacteria; phylum Bacteroidota; class Bacteroidia; order Bacteroidales; family UBA4181; genus JAIRLS01. The sequence goes on from JAVBRP010000098.1 coordinate 21,233, forward strand.
GGAAACAAGAGGTCTGATTGTGTCGAATGCCGTGGGGATTCCGACCATGATGATTGCTCAAGGGTCGGTCGCCATGCTGGGATATTGGATTTTCGGCATCAAGGATCCGGTATTTTGGGGTGTCATCACCGGTTTTTTCAGCATCATTCCCATCGTGGGAACCACCGCCATTTGGGGCGTCCTGGGCATATATCTGCTGAGCACGGGACACATTTGGCAGGGAATGGGGTTGTTGATTTATTGCGCACTTATCGTGGGCAGCATGGACAATGTGGTGCGTATCCTTTTGGGTAAATTTATGGCCGACACGCATCCGTTGGTCACCATCTTGGGCGTTATCATGGGGTTGAGTTTATTCGGATTTTGGGGAATCATCTTCGGGCCGTTGTTGATCGATATGTTTATCATGCTATTCAAAATATACCGCTTCGAATATCTGCACGAAAGTGACACCGAAAAAATAATTCCGCCCCAAACACCGGCCGGAGTGTAGAAATTCGTTTCCTGCATCATCGAAAAAGGCATTCATGAAATGGCAAAGCAACTTCTGACGGCTAAATTTTGAAAAATTGTTTTAGCCTTGCAGTAAGAGATTGACTCGACATCTCCTGCCGCTTTCAACTGTTTTGATTTACGACTTCTTCTCCCATAGATGTTTCGTTTTGGCTAAAAACATTTCGTCCTCAACGAAACCGATACTTTCGCCGCATCGATTACAAATATACACCATCATTCCTTCGTGACCACCGGACTGTATCAACTCTATCTTTTGACTTGTGTCACAGTCACATTCAGGGCAATACCTTTTGATCGATTTCATCTGTTAATGTATTAAAAATTAATAAAATACATCATCCCCATCTGTAGTAATCATTACCGATCCGGAAAGGCTGTTGCCTGCATCCGTGCAAGAAAAGGAGTCTGATGCGCATAAATAGATTTTCATAACGATTGGAAGTAATTCCGGCGGCAATTTTAATCATTAAAAACAGAATAAGCAATAAAGCTGTAAAAAATAAAAAATCCCGCAAGGGGATTGCATACTCGAACAGTCGGCAAGGCGTCATACAGCCCGTTTCCCGTCCGATTTCATGTTTGAAACAACCTGAATAACGTTCGAAAAGGAAGAACGCAAGAAAAATGCAGCATTATTGACAAATTTTGAATAGAATATGTAACAAATATGCTACCTTTGTAATCTTATTTGACGATGAAGACAAAGAAAATTGAAGCAGTTATCGAAAAAGCCTCCGACGGGGGATACGGTATTTATCTTACCTCCATACCGGGAGTAACTGCACTCGGTTATTCAGAAAATGAGGCGAAAGAAAATTTGTTGGATGCCATCAATGAGGTGATAAGCTATCGCAAAGAAAATAATTTGCCCGATGACCTCAACGGCGGAAACGTAACCATTGAGTATAAGTATGATTTATCGGGATTTTTCAAATCTTTCGATGTGTTTGATGTTTCATCATTGGCGAACAGGGTGGGTATTAATCCGTCATTGATGCGGAGGTATAAATCCGGACGGGCGTATATCTCGCAAGCGCAAAAGAACCGAATCGAAAGAGGTATTCATGAATTGGCTAAGCAGCTTTTAATGGCTAAATTTTAAGAGATGGCAGCCGATATTGTCGTAACCGTTGAGATGGCCGATCATAACTATTCGGCATACGTAGAATCGCTGCCCGGATGTGTCACCACTGGCAAAAGCATGGTTGAACTCAAAGCCAACATGAGGGAAGCAATTGAGGGACACCTCGAAGTTTCGCGCGAATTCGGCGATAAAATACCCGAAGAATTTGAAAATGAATACCGCTTGGAATTTCGTTTTGGTGCAAATTTGTGTTGCAAATAAAAAAGGCGATCAAGATTACTTTCTTAATCGCCTTATTCTCAGCGGACCCGGAGGAACTCGAATCCCCAACCTTCTGATCCGTAGTCAGATGCTCTATCCAATTAAGCTACGAGTCCTTGCTTTTGCGGGTGCAAAGATAGATATAATTTTTATATTATCGATGAAAACGATTAAAAAATT
>JAVBRP010000028.1:0-18553 GCA_031547815.1 Bacteroidales bacterium
CGGGCAGAAAAGAAACATGCTCCTCTCCTGCCCGATTTTGAGGTTTCTGGCGGATTCGAACCGCCGTAGAAGGTTTTGCAGACCTCTGCCTAGCCACTCGGCCAAGAAACCCTTTTGTTTTTCGCGGTGCAAAGCTACGGATTATTTTCAGACTTCCAACAATCCGGTAAATTTCTTTTCGATTTTTCCTTGAACGCAATGCTATACGGTTACTTGCAGAACCAAGTCGTGTACATTTCATGTCGTGGCGTGATCTATCGCACACAAAGGCGACGAGACACAGTACAGGATTTTTTCGCGCAAAGCATAACATCGGTTTTGTTTGGTCGATTCGGTTTTTATGGTTATCATTGCGGCTATAATTAAACCTCATAAATTTTTGTTATGAAAAAAATATGCATTATTCTTTTTGTTATCATATCGGGATATTTGTTGTCGGCTTGCTGTAATGCTCCCGCCGGCGGAAACGCCGAATGTCCCGTAAAAAGAGCCGCGGATTCCATATCCGCCGAACCGACACGCCCTGCCGGACAAACGGATGTCATCGGGTTGCGATGCGATCCTATCCCCACGGTACGAGTTGCTTTCTTCGGTCTTGGCAGTAGAGGACCGGGGGCAGTGAGACGCTTCATGAACCTCGAAGGAATTGAGGTTAAGGCGTTGTGCGATTTGGAGCAATTCAATATCGATAAGGTGCAGGCGATTTTAAAGGCCAATAACCGGCCGGAAGCTGTGGCATTTACCGGGCCTGACGATTGGAAAAAGGTTTGCGAACGCGATGATATCGACTTGGTGTATATATGTACGCCTTGGAATTTGCACACACCGATGGCCGTTTATGCGATGGAACACGGCAAACATGCGGCCATAGAAGTACCGGCCGCGCGTACCATGGAAGAGTGCTGGCAATTGGTGAACACTGCCGAAAAAACGCGTCGCCATTGCATTCAATTGGAAAATTGTTGTTACGATTTCTTTGAAATGGCTACCCTGAACATGGCGCAGAAAGGCTTGTTCGGCGAAGTGGTACATGTGGAAGGAGCTTATATTCACGACTTGCGCGAATTGAATTTCAATCCCCGATGGAAAGCCGATTCCGAAGAACCGAAGTTATCGGGTTATTGGGAATATTGGCGCTTGAAAGAAAACACGGACAACAACGGCAATATTTATCCCACGCACGGTTTAGGCCCGATCTGTCAAATATTGAACATCCACCGCGGCGATAAGATGGATCGGTTAGTTTCGTTGTCGACCGATCAATTCAATATGACGGCTTATGCCAAGACACGTTTCGGCGAAAATTCGGACGAAGCCAAGAAACAATATAAAGAGGGTGACATGAACACTACTTTGGTAAAAACGACCAAAGGAAAGTCGATCATGATTCAGCACGATGTGGCAAGTCCGCGGCCTTACAGTCGTATCCATCTGGTAAGCGGCACCAAGGGCTTTGCTCAGAAATGGCCCAAGCAAACGCTGGCTTTCGATCCCGACGCGCATGCAGCCATGAAAGATGAGGATATGAATAAGATGCTGAAAGAATACGAACACCCGATCACGAAAGAAATAGGCGAACAGGCCAAAAAAGTGGGCGGACACGGCGGTATGGATTTCATTATGGATTATCGTCTTGTCTATTGTCTGCGCAACGGTTTGCCTTTAGATATGGACGTGTATGATGCCGCCGAGTGGTCGTGCATCACTCCGCTGTCGGAATTTTCGGTTGCCAACGGCAGTATTCCCGTTAAGGTACCCGATTTCACACGCGGTGCATGGCAGAAAGTGCAAGGATTCAAACATGCATTCAAATAATTGATGATTTAAAAGATTGCGTACAAATAATATTGTGCGCAATCTTTTTATAAATTGCATCATTTTTGCAGATATTTGAAAGACAATAACTAAAAGTAAGGATATGACAACAATTACCCTTAAAATAAATGACCAATCGGAATCGGGGAAAAATTTATTACGATTTTTAGAATCATTAAATTTCGTTTCTGTTCTTTCGAAAGAAAAAACACCGGATATTCGGCAAAAAACAAATGAAAGCAAATCGGGTTCAAGGGAAACTGTAGAGTTGACATCTTTTATTAAGAGTATGCAAACGGGGGTTCATATTCCTGCGGATATTGCAGATAAAGCGGAATATGGGAAGCATCTTGAAGAGAAATATAAATGAGACCTAAACTTTTTTTGGATACCAACATAATGTTGGATTTTCTCGGAGAGCGCATTCCGTTTTACACATCTATAGCAAAAATTATGACATTGGCAGATTGTCATGAGGTGGAGGTTTGCGTATCCGCATTATCGTACGCAAATGTAAATTACTTTTTGACAAAGTATGAAACGTCGAAAATAGCCAAGGAAAAATTGAAAAAATTCAGTATGCTTTCAGAGATTATTAGTGTTACAGCCAAGACAATCGAATTGGGATTAAATTCAAAATTTGAGGATTTTGAAGATTCCTTACAGTATTTCTGTGCAATTGACGGCGATGCAGATATCATTCTTTCTCGCAATCAAAAAGATTTCAAGGAATCGAAAATTCCGGTGATGACGGCTGAAGAATATTTGACCGGTATCAATAAAAAATAGAGCCGACAGTAAGTCGGCTCTATTTTTATCTCAATATCTACAACTGCTTAACTCCGATCGCTTTCCGCACTTTACTTAAAGTTTTTACCGCATTGGCGCGCGCTTTTTCGCGTCCTTGGGCAGCTACTTTGCCGAGATACTCTTTGTCTTTGATGATTTCGTCGAACTTTTCGCGAATAGGTGTCAGGTAAATTACGATATCTTCGGCCAGTTGCTTTTTAAGGTCGCCGTAGCGGATGCTGCAATCGGCATAGCGTTCGCGGAAGAAAGTCAATGTTTCGGGCCGGGAAACCAATCCCATCACGGTAAACAGATTTTGAATCGGTTCGGTCGGCGTTTGGTTCGGTTCGGCGGGGCCGGTATCGGTAACGGCCCTCATCACCTTTTTGCGAATCGCTTCGGGCGCATCAGTCAAGTAAATGCCGTTCCCTTCCGATTTTCCCATCTTTCCCGTTCCGTCGAGGCCGGGCACTTTTACGAGATCGGCGCCGAAATTGAACGCTTCCGGCTCGGGAAAAATATCGCATTGGTAAGTGTTGTTGAAACGACGGGCATACACGCGCGCCAATTCCAGATGCTGCTCCTGATCCTTACCTACGGGCACCTTATTCGCCCGATGTATCAATATATCCGAAGCCATCAATACGGGATAAGTGAGCAAACCGGCATTGATGTTTTCGGGTTGTTTGCGGATTTTATCCTTAAAGGTAACGGTACGTTCCAACTCGCCGATATAGGCAAGCATGTTGAGCAACAGATACAATTCGCTGATTTCGGGAACATCGCTTTGTACGTATAAGGTACATTTTTCGGGATCGATGCCCGCAGCCAGATATTCGGCCAAAATGCGACGAACGTTGTTGTGCAGATCGTCCGGTTTGGGATGCGTGGTCAGCGAATGCAGGTCGGCAATGAAGAAATAGCAGGTATTCGTTTCCTGCAATTTCACGAAATTGCGCATGGCGCCGAAATAATTTCCCAAATGTAAACTTCCCGTCGAGCGGATACCGCTCAAAACTGTATCTTGTTGTTGACTCATTTTATATGATTGATTTTTATATTTTTTTAGTTGATGTCCTACGGATAAATGAGCGCCGTAGGGTATCTTTATCTATTGACGTTGTTGTCCTACGGACAATTTCAATAACGATAATTCCCCGTCAGGGGAAAAACGTCAATAGAAACGGACATACAAAGAAAACTAAATTCGTAGGGCATCAATCGATAGACCGCAATTTAAAACCGGCGTTTTATTCTTCGGTTAAACCTCTGTTTTGCAGCAAAGCATCGATGTTCGGATCGGCTCCGCGGAAAGTCCGGTACATTTCCGCCGCATCGTATATGCCGCCTTTTTCGAGAATGTTCTTGCGGAATGAAGTCGCCGTCGGTTTATCGAAAATATCGCCTTTTTCTTTGAAGGCTTGGAATGCGTCGGCATCGAGCACTTCCGACCAAATATAACTGTAATATCCGGCCGTGTAGCCTCCGCCCATGGTGTGACGGAAATATGTGGTGCGATAGCGCGGCGGTATCTGTTTGATCAGACCTATTTTATCCATCGCCGCTTTTTCGAATTTCATCACATCCAATCCCGAGACATCGGTCAGGATGTGATAATCCATATCCAAATACGATGCCGCCAAATATTCGACCGTTGCGAATCCTTGTCCGTATTTGCCGCTTTTCTCCATTTTTTCGATCAATGCGTCGGGAATCGCTTCTCCCGTTTGCCAATGCTTGGCGTATACTTTCAGCACTTCGGGTTCGAAAGCCCAATGCTCCATGACTTGCGAAGGAAGCTCCACGAAATCGCGGGGCACGTCCGACGTACCAGCATAATGCACTTTTCGGAACAAATTATGCAAGGCATGCCCGAATTCGTGGAAAAAGGTTTCCGTTTCGTCGGGGCTGAGCAATGCCGGAGCATCGCCGACGGGGCGGGTAAAATTGCACACTACGGTGGTGACCGTCGGAATGAACTTGCCTTTCTCGTCGTAGCCTTGGTCGCGGTATGTTCCGCACCACGCTCCGCCGCGTTTGCCGGGGCGCGGGAAAAAGTCCATGTAGAGAATGCCGAGCAACGATCCGTCGGCGTCTTTGCATTCGAAAGTGACCACTTCCTCATGATATTTGGGCAAATCGGTCAATTCGGTAAAAGTGATTCCATACAGACGGTTGCACACATAAAATATACCGTCGCGCACGTTTTCCAAACGGAAGTACGGACGGAGCATTTCTTCGTCGAGATCGAAACGGCTTTTCTTGACCTTTTCGCCGGCGTAACGCCAATCCCACGCTTCAAGCTCAAATTTCGGCGTCGATTTGTTGATCAGCGCTTGCATGTCGGCGCCTTCCTTTTTGGCTTTATCCAAAGCGGGCGTCCAAATGCGGTCGAGCAACGCAAAAACGTTCTGCTGCGTTTTAGCCATGCGGTCTTCCAGCACATAGTCGGCGTAGCAGGCGTATCCCAGCAGTTTGGCCTTTTCCGATCGTTTGGTAACCAGCCGAACCACCACTTCCTTATTGTCCTTATCGTTATTGTTGTTGCACCGGTTCAGGTACGCTTCGAGCATTTCCTTACGGTACGGGCGTTCGTCGGCGAATTGCAGGAAAGGCATCACGCTGGGATTGTGCAAGGTGAATATCCAGCCTTCCTTTCCGGCTGCTTTGGCGGCGGATGCAGCCGTTGCCACTTGCGCTTCCGACAGACCGGACAATTTTTTCCCGTCGGTCACCAAAAGCTCGTATCCGTTGGTTTCGGCCAACACATTTTGCTCGAATGTCAATTGCAGCAACGATATTTCTTGGTTCAGTTCGCGAAGTTTTGCCTGATCGCTTTCCGAAAGATTGGCGCCGCGACGCACAAAACGCTTGTAGGTCTCATCCAGCAATTTATTTTGTTCGTCGTTCAAACCCAACGAGGCTTTTTGTTCGTACACCGCTTTCACTTTGGCGAACAACGGCATGTTCAAATAAATGTCGTCGACATGTTGCGACAATTTCGGGGTGATTTCTTTATCGATTTCCTGCAATTCCTCGGAAGTATCGGCGCTGTTGATACCGTAAAAAGCAGAAGCGACTTTGTCCAGTATTTTACCGCTTCGGTCGAGCGCAACGATGACATTTTCGAATCCGGGTTTCTTTTCGGATGCAACAATAGCAGCGATCTCATCCAATTGCTGTTTGATGCCGGCATCAAACGCGGGAACATAGTCGGCATTGGTAATTTTGTCGAACGGCGGAACGCCGAAAGGCGTATCATACTCATTCAAAAAGGGATTCGCACTCTTTTGTTCGGAACCTCCTCCGGAGCATGAGTTCAGCACACATCCCGCAACGCATAAGACGGATAAAAAGATTTTCATGATACAATAATTATATGTTTGTGACGTTACAAAAGTACGATTTATTGACAATTGATCAATTGACCGATGTCATTCGTTTTTTAATTTTTTAATTTTCGATTCATATAGAGCTTGTTGCATATTTTACGGCAATTTGTTTTTCATTTTTCGAATGAAGATTTGATTTTTTTCGTTTTTGATATTAACTTTGAATTTTCGAACTTTTTTTAATTTTATACATCACAAACACATGGCAAAGAGTAACGAACCTGAACAAATTCTGCATAATACGATCACCAACGGAACCGAAATTATCGGGGATATCAATTCGCAAGGCGATCTGAGGTTAGATGGTTTCTTGAAAGGAAATCTCAACATCAAGGGAAGAGTCGTTATCGGTAAAACCGGAAAAGTTACGGGAACCATTACCTGCAAAAATGCGGAAATAAACGGCTGGGTGGAAGGCAAAATATTTGTAAGCGAATTGTTGTCGCTTACCGAATCGTCTAACGTAAAAGGCGATCTTGTCATCAACAAATTGAATATTCAACCCGGCTGTAAATTCACGGGAACTTGCTCGATGGACGCAAGCAATTCTTCCGTAAATGGACCACAAACAAGCGCGGCCAAACCGCAAGAATATACAAAACCGTCTTAACGATTACGCCAAATATTCGAGTCTTGCGATTCAGATGATGTTGATTATCGCCGCAGGAACGTATGGCGGTTTTCGGTTGGATAAATATCTCGGGTGGCGAATTCCGATATTTACGATTGTTTTGTCGTTGTTGAGCGTAGGCGCGGCGATATGGTATGCCGTGAAGGATTTGTTGAAAAAATAAACAGTAACTGCGGTGAATACCATCTATATACAAAACAAAACAGGATTTGACAATAACAACGATGCGGTGTTCATTGTCAACGATCGGGAATATCGCAAAAGGGAAGACGGTATGCCGACCGTCATCGAAATCCCTGCCGGAGTGTCGAAAGTACGCATACAAATGAAATGCAGGCGGCTCGCATCGCCGATTTACGAATTCGATCTGAAAAACGGCCGACGGTTTACCGTCAGATGCACGCCCCTGTTGGGTTTGAATGCGGATAACAATTTGAAACTCCTTGTTTCCGTATATATACTTTTGATGATTTTGGCGGCATATACCGGCTACATCAAAACATTATACACATTGCTGTTGATCTGCATTTTGACGATTGTTTACTTTTTGACTGTCGGACGCGGAAAATTTTTCATTATCCTGCAAGAAACCGAAGAAATTCCATGATTCAAAGATTTCGCAATTCAAAAATGAAACCCATAAAAACATACGATCCCGTACAGGATCGCACAACGCGATTGAATATTTGTTCTACCGATATTTCACACCTAACGAATTGAAATACAAGCCGAAATAAAAATTTGACCAACCGCTTTTATGTGTCTTTATTTACAAGAGTCTGCCTCATGAGATTTTCGGGACTATTGTTCGCAATACTCTGTTGTGCAGAAGTTTGTTATGCCCAAATCGAAGGCGCGGTCAGCGACGAAAAGGATAACGAAGCGCTGCCGTTCACGCATGTGTACAATCTCTCCGCCGACAATGGCGTATATACCGACATCAACGGACATTATCGGATAAATGCGGAGCCGGGCGATGAATTACATTTTTCGTATGTGGGTTACGAAAAACAAAAAATCGTTGTCGGTAAATCGCAACAGCTGAATGTCAAGCTGAAAGCGGCCGATTATGCATTGAGCGAAGTGCAAATTCGTCCGGGAGCGAATCCTGCGCACCGCATCATCAACAATGTCATTGCCAACCGCGCAAAAAACAATCCCGACAATCGGCAGGCGTATTCGTGCATGCTTTACAACAAGCTGATCATGGACATTATGATCGATTCGACGGCGGCAAAACCGCAATACAAGAAAAAAACATTCGACACGAGCGCGTACGCATTAATGAACGAAGCGGTGGTTCGCCGCGAATACAAATATAAAGATAACGTGAGCGAAGAGATTATTTCGTCGCGCACCAGCGGATTCAAGGAGTACCAGCAAATGGCGTTCCTGCATTTGATGATGCAGTTTTTTCATTTCTACAACGATATTGTGGAATGGAAAGCGCCGACTAAATTTTATTTGAATCCCGTCGGTCCCGGAAGCACTTCCAAATACTTTTTCCTGCTGCGCGATACCGTCGTGTCGGAAAAGGCCGATACCACTTTCATTATTTCGTACCGACCGCGCCGTTCGGCCAATTTCGAAGGATTGAAGGGTTTGCTGTATGTCAACAACCAAGGTTGGGCCATCCAAAACATTGTGGCCGAACCGGCCGATTTTTCACCCATTCGTCTGAAAATACAACAGCAATATGCGCGGATCGATTCCGTGTGGTTTCCTTCGGAACTGAGTCTCGAACTGTTTTTTCAGAACATCGGCAATTTCGGCTTCGACGCGGCTTATCGTGGAAAAAGCTATATCGGGGATGTTGATCTCTCGCCCGATTTGTCGGCCCGAACGTTCAAATCGCGCAACCTCACGATGGCCGACGACGCTTGGCGGAAGAAAGAGTTGATCGATCGGCATCGGAGCGCGGAACTGAGCGCTCGGGAGGATTCCACTTTCAAACGGTTCGAAAAATTCGACTTGGATGTGATACTTCGCGTGGCAGAAGGCGCAACGGACAATGAGTCGCTCACGCTGGGCATTTTCGATTTTCCGTTCGAACGGTTCGTGCAACAGAATTATTACGAAGGTTTTCGGTTCGGCGCCGGAGTGTATACCAACCGGCATTTGTCGCCGTGGTTCTCGGCGGGCGGTTACTACGGCTACGGTATCGACGACCGGCGAAGCAAGTACGGCGCTTCTCTTGCGCTTTTCCCCGAAAGGAATTTGGATTCGGAAATAAAGTTTTGGTGGTCCGACGATTTGCATCAAATGACCTACATCGCCGAAGCGGGCACGTCGGCGCGAAGGCTTTTCGGCAAGTTCGACATTCGGGCTTTTTTCAGGACGCAGGAAATGCAAACGGCTTTCGACTATTCGTTCGAAGGGCAGAACATGTTCGCGCAAGCCGAACGCAATACCGAAGCGCGGCTCCGAATACGGTATGCGCATAATGAGGAACGCGCCAAAATGTTTCGACGGACGCAAACGGTTTTTACCACGCAACCGGTCGTTTATCTTAATCTTTATTGGGGTATTCCCGATTGTCTCGACGGAGAGTACCGGTATTTCAAAACCGAAGCGAGCATCGAACGGAGTTGGTATATCCGCAACATCGGCCATACGCGGTTTACGCTTCGGGGCGGTTGGATAGATGCCGATGTGCCTTTCCCTTTGACATTTACGGTTACCGACACCGAGCAGTCGCTGTTCTTCTACCCGCAATGGTCGGCCGCGAAATTCAATGTGCTTACCGGCGACGTGTACAGTTCCGACCAATATTTCAACATTTTCCTGTACCACGATTTCGGCACGTTGCTCGGCAAGACGCGCTCCAAAGTGTTCCGTCCGCGGATTTCCATCGCTCAGTCGTTCGGGTGGTCGAAACTTAACCGCCCGGAACTGCACGCAAGCTCCGAAATCGACATTTTGGATATGCGTAAAGGTTATTTCGAAAGCGGTTTGGTTATCGAGGACATCTTCCGCACGGAATTTCTGCACACGTTTTTTCTCGGGCTTGGCGGCGGCATCTACGGTGCATACGGCAACAGTGTGCACCGGTCTTTCGAGGATACGTTGACGCCGAAAATCAGGATCACGGCCACGTTTTGAGGAAATTCCGGAAATTCCCGGAAAATTTGTCAAAAGGCAGACCTATTCCGGAACAATCCGAATCCCCGCATCTTTTTCCGATTTCAAATATTCGGACATACGCGAAGCAATTTCGATTTGTTTTTCGGGCAAGTATTCCTTCATTATACTGTCGTTCTTTACTATTTCGCACAATTCCAACAGCGGTTGGCAACCGGCTTTTTTGAAAAGGCTGCATACCTCTTCGTTTTCCAATATATCCGAATGCGCTAAAGTTTCCAACCTGTCGATATTCAGATACTCCTTATCTAACTTCTGCAACCCGGTAAGCTGTTCGAGTTTTTTTCCTTCGGGGGTACCGTTATTGGTAAGGAAAAGAAAAGTACGGATGAAGATAATCCCGTCTACCGAAACAGCACGGAAGTATCCTACCTTCTTTCCCGACATCGTGTGCGTGATCAGTAAGTCGCCGTGCGAATTGCGGATGATGTCCGCTTTCAGTATCGAAAGTACCATTTCCATGTGTATCATCCCTCTCCATGTTATGCCGGCACGTTCCATCAAACGGTCGAGCGCATGTTGTTGAACGTATACTTGGATTCTAAGATCGGGAAAACGGCTGTTGGCGTCTATCTTTGCTACCGGAATCGATATGAGATAGGGTTCGCCTTCGATAACCCAGGCCAGTCGGTAAGCCGTCCTGGAAACGCCGTCGATGATCACCTGCTGCTTTTCCGGCTCTACCGTGCTTACTTCCAATGTCACCTGCCTTCGGTAATCGTGTTCGTCGGGATGAAGAATCTTAAAGTCACAATAAATACAACACAGGCATTTGCTGATGTCGCTGCAATACATCTCCATTACTTTCTTCAAAAGCAAAACCTTGTCTACATAGCGCTCCACTCTTTGTCGGTCTTTAAGAAATTCCTCAAAGTATTCCCTGCCCGGAATTTGGAATTTCTCATCCTGCAGAAAGATTTCGAGCGGGAAGACAATATTGAAGAAATCCGACGGGCTTATGTATACGCCTGTGCCCTTTGTCAATTCTATCTCCACAGAAGCCATGGTCTTCTTGAAGGTCGATTCTATATTGTCTAACATATCGTGAGGCACCTTGCTTCCCGGTGCGACAACGGCTTTTGCAGGTGCGCTGCGGAATTGATAGATGGACAACCGGTCAATTTCGGTCAATAAATCGTATACAGACACTTCCGGGTTGATCAAATCACAGATATGCTTGAGCCTGCGCATAAATTCATTCCGGTGCTGCGCCATCAGTACCTTCTGCCGGGCATGTTCGCTTTGTTTCTTTTTCTTTGCCATGAATTAACAATCACAAAAGTGGAAACAAAGATAAAATTTTTTTTGTTTCGCCACCTCCTTTTCGAAAACTCGATGGTATTCACGGATAACATAAAGAAAAACAGAAAATATTCATAACCGGAATGATTTGTTTTATCTTTGCAGGAAAAGGAATCGGCTTAAAAATGGAATCATTAGAACAACGCTCAGTCAAATTCGCTGAAAATAAAATAAATAGCTGCAACAAAGAATTTGAATGGATATACAATACCTATTATCATCCACTATATCTTTACGCAAAAAAACTAATCGGGAGCATGGAAACTGCTGAAGATATTGTTCAAGATATCTTTTTGACACTGTGGGTTAATCGTGGGAGTATGCACATTATCACATCATTGAAATCATATTTATATAAAGGCATCTATAACAATTGTTTGAAACATCTGGAACATATCAAAGTATCGAGTAAATACAGCGAGTATACCCAAAGTATAATCGGCAACAATGGTTTGCTATGGGTTCAAGACAACAATCACCCATTATCTGTGTTGACATCTCAGGAAGCGGTGAGTAAAATATACGATAAGATAAATGCTTTACCTCTACAATGTAGAGAAGTGTTTTTGTTGGCAAGAATAGAAAAATTAAGCTATCTGGAAATTTCAGAGAAACTAGGCATTTCTCTCGGTACCGTTCGCACACAAATCACACGAGCAACGGCTAAACTGCGGAAATCACTTGAGGATATTTAAAAAATAGGTGAATATTTTTTTCAATCCATTGTAATATCTTTTCAATCTTAAACGGTCTTAGATAAAAAGTATAAATAAATTCCATATAATCATGAAAAAAATAGTTCTATGTATTTGTGCAATAGCAATAATTGCAATAACGGCATTTAACGTCAATATCGGTCTACGCAGCAATTCCCTATCAGGTCTTACTTTAGCTACTGTAGTAGCATTAACACAAGATGAAGGTGGTAATAATGGAGGTAAAGGTAAAGGTTGGACTTCTCAACCTGCCGACAGAGACTGTGGTTTATATTTCTTTCCGGGATATGGTTGGCTACCGGTATCTTGTCAATATGATTTTTGTCTTACTAGCGAGTCCGGAAGTTGTATCCCAGGTGGAAATTGTTGTCCATGATTTAGAATTGGAGTTATGATAATGTCATATATTAAGTTATTTTACCCCGATCCATTTCTAATAGCCTTTATAATAATGAATCCCACAAAGTAGAAAAACATTCCTCATTTATGACACCATAAAACCACCACCCTCTAAGGAGATGGATTTAGTAAAGCGATAAAGGCATAGCCTCCAAGCGTGAATCTTATGACACAGTTTCATGATCAAGTTTTATACAGTAAAGCAAAGCCGAACTATAGATTTTTGATTTTTTAATTATAGTAAAATCTAAATATCATGGATTTACAGAGTCTTTTTAGACCGAAAAAATCAGACTTTTTTATTGGTTGCTTATAATAATTTTTTATTACCATGCGATTATTTGTATTCTTGTTGTGTTTGGTGATGCTGGTCGGATGTAGTAGGCACATGTCTATCATTTCAAGGGGAGCAGCAGTTTATAAAGTTGAAAAAATTGATAATGTTTTTTTTTGGGACGAATTTGTTGAAAAAATTGAAATCATTCCTTTAGAATCAAATGCAAATTCTATAATCGGTGAATTACACAAGGGAATAGTATTAGGAGATGACATCTATATCTTAGATTTTCAGTATCAATTCTTGCTTAATTTTGATATTGCCGGAAAATTTAAGAAAAAAATAAGTGGAAAAGGAAGAGGTCCGGAAGAATACTTTGAAGCAAGAGATTTTTGCATTGCAGGTGACGACATTTATGTTTTAGATTATCAGAAAATTCATCGTTACAGTAGAATCACCGGAAAAAAAGAGGACTCATGGTCATTTGACGGCTGCGATAATTTTAATCCTGTAAATATGTTTGTTTTTGATAAAAACGAATATTTTTTATGGGATAGCAATCCCTATACTCGCAATCCTGAACAAGGTACATACTTTAAGATGCATAAAATGCAAGAAGGAACTGTAGTAGAGAGGATTTTCAAATATGAGTACCCGTTATTTAATGAGCCAAAGCGGTTTTACATGATTGACGAACAGTCTTGTTATATTAGACCGATTGATGGCGAGGATATTGTTTATAAGCTAACAAGGGATAGTTTAGTTACTTCGTTTAAAATAGATTTTGGTCAAATGGCAATAACAGTACCGGAAATCATTGAATTAAATAAGAGTAGCCAACGAAATGCTTACTTTACTTCCAATAAATTTAAAAATATTTCGTCAGTTTTTGAAGTAAAAGATTATATTTATTTTTCATGTATTGGTCCTGATGCTGTCAAGTATTCAGGAATTATTTCCAAACTTACGGGAAATGTGAAGTTTGGCAGATCAAGCACCAATCCGAACTTTTTCTTTTCAGACGGAACATTTTTGTATGGTTATTTTGATCAATTTTCAATTGAGATATTAAATAAACACAAAGTACAAAGTTGTTTTGAATCTGTATGGTTAAACAATCAATATAATATTGAGGATAATATGGTATTGGTCAAAGTTCTCTTGAAATAGGCAAACATGTTCAAAAATTTGTTTTGTATTATCATCGTTATCATTTTTGCTCTTCAATCTCTGATAATCAGAAAGCAAGCGATTTTTTTAAAACAGTCAAATAATGCTGTTGAACAGATGAACCAACAAATAAAAACACTGAAACAGAATTATTTAAATAATTGGAGATTTGAAAGGTCAAGGTTAAATATTGACGAAATATATGATGAAAATGAACAGAATGCAAATGTTTTTTTTTCTATAAGTGACCAACCCGTTTTGTTATTTCGTTTTTTTATAAGTAATTGCGCTCCTTGTGATATCAATCAAACAAACATACTCAAAGAAGTGCAAAATAGTTCTTTGAAATACAGATTAATTTGCAATCGTTTGGAGAACAAACAAGGTTTATTCACATTTAAACGAATGAATAGAATAAGCGAAACCGTATACAGCAGCAAAAAACTGATAGATGGCGAACCTGTGGCAATGTATTTTTGTATCTATTATCAAGGTGTTGTTTCCGATGTTTTTTTCCCTGATGAAAATTTTTCTGATTTGACAAAAAACTATCTCAAGAAAATATCAACTAAGTATTTTACAGTTAAGTAAGTATGGAATTATATCATGAAGAAGATACTATTAAGTACGTTTTTAACATGTTTTGTCTTCTTGAATATTATAGATGCTCAACTACAAACAGACACTGTCATAATCTTTTTTGACATTGATAAGTCTGTTGTTGACGACAAAAATGCAACACCGTTAGACGAACTTAAAGCCGACAAAAGTGTTATTTCAATCAGTATATACGGCTATGCCGATTTCCTCGGCAGCTTGGCATACAACCAACAACTATCAGAAAAAAGAAGTATAAACGTGTATCATTACCTCATCGAAAATAATTTCAACAAAGAACAGATCGTTATTTGCAAGGGAAAAGGCATATACCCTACCAGCGTAGAAAGAGACCGTCAAGACCTTTCGGATAAAGGAATTAAAGCCCATCGAATTGCAAAGGTCATATATACCTCAAAAACACAGGAAGCCACTATCGAAGAAGAAGTATCAGAGAAAAACCCCGATGAAAATAACTTGCCGGAAGAAATTACTGTAGAAAATAGACTATCGGAAGAAAATGATGTGAAAAAAAAACTATCGGAAGAAAATCTTGTGATAAATAATATAATTGTTTTGGAAAATGTCATTTTTTATGGAGGTACAAGTAAATTTCTTCCCGAGTCTTACCTTGTCTTGGGAGAATTACTCAAAATCATGAAAAAACATAAAAAACTGAAAATAGAAATACATGGACATATTTGTTGCATGGATTTTAATTGGAAAAATGAATCATTGAGTACAAGTCGCGCCAAAGCAGTATATGATTTCCTTCGTTCTAATCGCATTAAACCCGCCCGTATGACTTATAAAGGTTTTGGCGCTACTCGCAGAATATTTCCTCTCGAACAAAATGAATACGAAAGATCCATGAATAGGAGAGTAGAAATTCTGATCTTAGAAATATAGTCATCGGGCAGAAAAGTGTTTTTTACCGGAACGAAAGCATTGAGCAACATGGGTGCGGGACATTACTACTACCGCACCGGTATAGCGCCGGATGTATATGTCGACGAAACAATCGAAGATATAAAAGAAGGCCGCGATCCGGCGTTGGAAAAAGCTCTTGAAACAGCCGGGCGGTAGATATATCCGGATACAAACATGATCGGTACGCAATTCGAAAGTTTCAATGATGAAATGCCCATTGAAGCGGCACAATGATAAAAATCAGGTTTTTTGACTTTGTAAAAACTACCTTTGTAAGTTGTCATTTTAACTCCATAAAAAACAAAAAAACATGAATTATCGAATCATTTGCGGTCTTCTTTTGGCCGGGATCACGATACCGGACGCGAATGCTCAAATGCCCTATTGGCAGGATATGAATGTGGTATGCGTGAATACCGAAAAGCCGCGTACAACCTTCATGACGTACGCCGAAAAACAGAACGCCCTGAGCATGAAATATGAAAACAGCAAGTATTACCGGCTGCTCAACGGTACATGGAAGTTCTACTTCGCGGATGCTTATGCCAAGTTGCCGGCCGACATCACCGACCCGAACACGAGCACAGCCGGTTGGAAAGACATCAAGGTGCCCGGTAACTGGGAGTTGCAGGATTTCGGCACAGCCATCTACACCAACCACGGCTACGAGTTCAAGCCGCGCAACCCCTCGCCGCCGCTGTTGCCCGAGGAAAATCCGGTGGGCGTATACCGCAGGGATTTCGAAATACCGGCCGATTGGGCGAATCGCAATATCTACCTCCATATTGCCGGCGTCAAATCGGGGGCTTACGTATACATCAACGGGCAGGAAGCGGGTTACAGCACCGATTCGAAAAATCCGGCCGAATACCTCATCAACAAATATGTGAAGCCGGGCAAAAACGTGCTTACCCTGAAGGTTTACCGCTGGTCGACCGGCTCGTACCTCGAGTGTCAGGACTTTTTCCGCATCAGCGGCATCGAACGCGACGTGTTTCTATGGTCGCAGCCCAAAACGTCGATTCGCGATTTCCGGGTGGTATCCACGTTGGACGACACCTACAAAGACGGGATTTTCAAACTGGCGGTGGATGTAAACAACCTGTCCGATGCCGCGTCGCAGGTGACGGTGGCTTATGAACTGCTCGACGGGCAGGGAAAAACGGCAGCATCGTCATCGCAAAACATAACGGTGAATCCCGGCAGCGAACAAACGGTAAGTTTTGAAGCGACCTTGAAAGATGTGCCGACATGGACATCGGAAACCCCGAACCTTTACCGGTTGTTGATGACTATCGGCAAGGACGGTAAAGTGACGGAAATTGTTCCGTTCCGGGTGGGATTCCGTCGCATCGAGATCAAGGAAAGCGAATACGAGAAAGGCGGCCGCAAGTTGCCTTTATTCTACGTAAACGGTCAACCGATCAAGCTGAAAGGCGTGAATATCCACGAAACGAGCCTGTATACGGGACACTATGTGACGCGCGAAGAGATGATCCGCAACTTCGAGTTGATGAAACGCAACAATATCAACAGCGTGCGGCTGAGCCATTATCCGCAGGACCGCAAATTCTACGAACTCTGCGACGAGTACGGGCTTTATGTGTATGACGAAGCGAATATCGAGTCGCACGGCATGTACTACAACCTGCGCAAAGGCGGCACACTGGGCAATAACCCCGATTGGTTGCAGCATCACATTTACCGTATCCGGAACATGTTCGAACGCAACAAGAACTACCCGAGCGTCACCATCTGGTCATTGGGCAACGAGGCCGGCAACGGCTACAACTTCTATCAGGCATATCTTTGGCTGAAAGATAAGGACAAGGATATGATGGCTCGTCCGGTGAATTACGAACGGGCTTTGTGGGAATGGAATACCGACATGTATGTGCCGCAATATCCTTCGGCTGCATGGCTCGAGGAAATCGGCGCCAAAGGAGCCGACCGCCCCGTTGTGCCTTCGGAATACGCGCATGCCATGGGTAACTCCACCGGCGACCTTTACGGACAATGGCAGGCTATCTACAAGTATCCGCAGTTGCAGGGCGGTTATATTTGGGATTGGATCGATCAGGCGATTATCGGAAAAACGAAGGACGGCAAAGAGTTCTGGGCGTATGGCGGCGATTTCGGAACGGATATGCCTTCGGACGGCAATTTCGTGTGCAACGGCATTGTAGGCCCCGATCAAAAACCGCATCCGGCCATGGCCGAAGTGAAATACACGCACCAAAATATCGGTTTCGAGGCCGTAGATTTGAATAAAGGCGATTTTAAAATTACCAACCGCTTTTATTTCACCAACACAAACAAATATACATTTAAGTACAAGATCATCAATAACGGCAAAACGGTGAAAGAAGGCGTGTTGCCGGCAATCGACCTTGCTCCGCAACAGTCGCAAACCGTGAATGTGCCGACAGAATCGCTTGCGGCGGTTCCGGGCGCTCCGTATTTCGTGAATTTCGAAGTGATTGCCGAAACACCGGAACCGTTGATACCCGCAGGGCACATCATCGCCCGCGACCAGTTCGAGCTTCCGTTGGTTGCACCTGCGGAGGAATATCAGGCGAAAGGCCCGCAATTGAAAATTGTCCGGGACGATAATACATTAAGAGCCGGCTCGTCGAAAGTTAATTTCGTATTCAACAAGAAATCGGGGATGGTGACGGCTTACAACGTGGCCGGCACGGAATATTTCCCTGACGGATTCGGCGTTCAGCCCAATTTCTGGCGCGCGCCTACCGACAACGATTACGGCAACAGAATGCCCTTGCGCTTGCAGGTCTGGAAACAATCGAGCAAGAACTTCAACGTGGTGGACAGCAAAATCGCCGCAGAAGGCAAAAATATCCGTATCACCGCAAGTTATCTCCTCAAGGCGGGCAATCTTTATATTGTCAACTATTTGATCTATCCTTCGGGCGTAGTGCATGTTTCGGCGCGTTTCACTCCGGCTGCGGCCGAAGAAACCAAAACCGGCATTTCCGAAGCCGAAGCCTTGGCCACAGCATCGCCGCAAGCCACGGAAGATCGTCGCAAGGCGTCGGAACTCGACGTGCCGCGTATCGGCGTCCGGTTTCGGTTGCCTGCGGACATGGATCAGGTGCAATATCTCGGTCGCGGCCCCGAAGAAAATTACTGCGACCGTTACAAGGGAACGCCCGTGGGGCTGTACCGAAACACCGCCCGAGACATGTATTACCCCTATGTACGTCCGCAGGAAAACGGCCATCATACCGATACACGCCGGTTGTCGCTTACGGTAAAGAACGGCAAAGGCCTGATGATACAAGCCGATGAAACCGTCGGGTTCAATGCTTTGCGCAATTCCATTGAGGATTTCGACGGTGAGGAATCGCAAGCGGATTACCAATGGAACAACTTC
>JAVBRP010000235.1:0-6359 GCA_031547815.1 Bacteroidales bacterium
GGTTTTAGCCGACCTTTTTACATTTTGCAACCCGCTTTTTGGTTTATTCTTTGGTTGTTATCGCATCAGTACAAAAGGGCGATATTCACTTTCAGAGTCACGAAGTGACGGTATAGCATAGCCAAGGATTTTAATTGAATACGGGAACCGACATAATAAGGTGTCGCCGCTACGCGGCTTCCCATCATTCGAAGCGTAACACAACACTATGTTGTCAACACATCAATACAGTAACATCATCGTCTTGGCTCCATTGGATGCGTTCGTCCCAACTTTTTAGTTTCGTTTCCGGGCGCCGATCGAAAATGATCAGATAAGAAGGAGCTTGCGGATCGATTTTGTCGCGATACATGCGTATTTGTTCCAATCCTTCTTCTTTGACAATCGTCGGGGTGTCATAAGAGTGGAGAAGCTTGATTTCGATAATATATTTATAATCTTTGTATTCTACCGTTAAATCCGTTCGTCCGCGTCCGGCGGCATATTCCCGTTCGATATGTCCGCCGCCGTTGATCACCCTTTGCAGAAAGGCCATCAGCAACAAATGCGGGAATGCTTCGGTATAGTCCGCTTTTTGTTCCCACACATCCGAATGTCGACGCCAAAATTTCTGAAATTCGCGTAACAGCTTGTCCATGTCGATGCTTCCGTCGGCTTTCTGCCATTGCCATGTAGTCGGCGACGGCAATATGTCGTGATAGCCCGAATTGAGATGGCGCGTGAGAATTTCCTCATACACCGGATTGGAAATGACAAGTCCGCTTTCCGAAGTCCACTTTACCAAGCCCAAATCTATGGCCAACATCACATCCTGATTGATGCGTCCCAAAGTCGGATCGATATCACCGGTAATGATCGGCTCCACTACCCTACGAATACGCGGGTCTCTCAATCGTTCACCCAATGTGTCCAAGTGCGTTTCGCGAGCTTGCACCATCTGTTGACGCGCTTCTTCCACGTGTGCCAACGTCACCGTTTCGATGTTTTCTTGCTCCAAGACACGCATGGTTGCCCGTTTGAACAAAGAATTGACAATCCACGGTTGACCTTGCGATTGTTCGTACACATAATCCAAAGCCTCCTCAGTGATCTGTTGCCCGTTCTCGGCTGTTCGTTGGGCGAAAAGCTTGACAATGTCGGCTTTGTGAAAATTGGATAATACCGCCGAATCTTCTTTGATATTGAACGGCGATCCCGGGTTGGGCGCCACTCCGCCTTTGGATGCGGTGATGTAATCCTTCAAATCGCGCATGCCTACCAAAGCAATCGACACCGGAAATTTTCCAATGCCGCGCGAAGCAAATCCTCCGCGTAATTGACGCAAAAAGCTGATTAATGCTTCGTCTTGTAATACATCTACTTCGTCAAAAAGGACAATCAACGGTTTGGGCGCCACCAATTCCGCCCAGTTACGCAACATGCTGCTCAACATGATGAAAGGACTTTCTTCAGCGGGATTAGGAACGGGAAGATTTGTATTTAACGCCGATTCTCTGATGGCGCCGCAAACAGTAGGAATAGCTCGTTCCGCTTCCGAAATACCTTGGCATGTCTCCACGCTGACGTAACAGGCGATGGCTTCGGTACCCGAATTGATTTCGCGCATCCAACTTTGCAAAAAAGTGGTTTTGCCCGTTTGGCGCGGCGCATGAAGCACCCAATAGAGTTTATCGCTGATATAGCGATGCAATTGCGCGCCTACCAAACGATCTTCGGGAGGGAGCATATAATGGTCGTCCGGATTGCACGGGCCGGTGGTATTGAAAAAACGTAACGGGCGTTTGGTCATGATTATCGATTTTTATTTACAAAGTTAATCAAAATTCTCATGTAAACTTTATTTTCCGCGCGGCAAACATACTCATGCGCATCAACAATAATCCGTGACGGAAGCGGCTGATTTGTGTCGATCCGTATTCGCGATCTTTATAACGGATGATGACTTCGGTAATTTTCAGATTGAGCTTGGCAGCGCCGAACAGCAGATCGAAATCGCCGAAAGGATCGAAATCGCCGAAATAACTTCGCCCGGCTTTGAGAGCTTGATAATCGGATCGGTAAAGCACTTTCGTTCCGCACAACGTATCCTTCAATCGCTGGCCGAGCAGGTACGAGAAAAAGCTGCCGAAAAACATGTTGCCGAGCAGGTTCAGGAAACGCATCGCATTTTTGTCCATCGGGTAAACCAAACGGCACCCGTTGATAAACTCGCCTTTGTTATAGCGCAATGCGTCGTAAAATTTGGGCAATTCTTCGGGCGGCATGGTGAGATCGGCGTCCAGAATCATCAAAATGTCGCCGGTTGCCGCTTCGAAGGCTTCGCGCACGGCATTTCCCTTCCCTTTACCGCTTTGCCGCATCGCTTTAATGTCCTTGTCGGGATAAGCGGCTTGCACGCGCAGTATTTCATCGTACGTGTTGTCGGACGAATTGCCTTCGATGAAAATAAATTCCCGGCGCGTGCCGAATTCGGGCGTCCGCTTGACGGCATTTTCGATGTTTCCGCGTTCGTTGCGGGCGGGAATAATTATGGAAACCGAGGATTGTGTGTCATCGCTCAACAAGGGGCGCGCCGTGATGATGCTCACAAGGTCTAACATATTGAACAGCGGAAGATTGGCAATAATTGTATTGAACAGAAAATTCAGAACGGGAATGTACATCGGAAACAATATCTTACGATCTATTTTGATCGTTTGAAAATTTTCGAGTTGCAACAATCCCTTCACATCCGGCTCCGAAAACCAATTCTGATTGGGTTGTTTCTGTTTCAACCCAATCATTTCCAAAAACTTGATGACCGGTTCCCATAGAAAGTTATACTGCGAAATAACGATTCGCGTATGCGGCCGGCACAGTTTGCGGATATTGCGGCAAGCAACCTGCGCATCCCAAAGGCACCCCAACATGTCGCTCAGGATGATGTAATCGAAAGGTTCGTCCAGTTGCAAGCATTCGGCATCGTCGACACGGAAATGCAAGTGCGGATATTTTTGTCGGGCGATGTGGATCACTTCGGGAGCAAAATCAACGCCGACACCGTATCCGGGCCGAACGGCATTCAGCAAGTTGCCCGAGCCGCAACCCAATTCCAATACACGTTTGCCGGGAGGAATGATGAGCGAAAAATATTTTTCGAGCGAACGTCGGTAAAACCGATTACGACGGTTCCGGCTCTCCCGTTTTCCGGCAGTTTTACGATAAAAATCGAGCACGTCGGTTTTGTTCATATATTTTAATGCCTTATTTTTGTCACAAATAAACTCAAAATACCGGCAAATGAAAAATAAAAAAAAGAGCAGTCGGGAAACTCTTTCGTTTTTTGAACGATGCGATGCCTTTTTTTCGAAATACGACCTCGCTTGGTTTTGGATACTGTTCGGAGTAACTTTGGTGACAAGCCTTATGTTGTTCGATCCGCGCGTGAGCGCCGGCGGCGACGATTCGGAATATATCCTCAGCGCGCGCGCTTTTTTCAAAGAATTTAAGTTTCCCGGATACCAGGGACCTCTCTATCCCATCGTGTTAAGCATACCGGGCGCGCTGTTCGGCATGTCGCTCACCGCGTTGAAATCGTTTTCGATGGTCGCGATGTTGGCCTGCATGTTTTTCATGTTCCTGGCATTTCGTCGCCGCATCCCCTCTACCCTACTCTTTATCACGCTGTTGCTCACGTCGATCAATTCGCATGTGTTGTATTTCACGAGCCAAACCTACAGCGAAACGTTTTATATGTTCATGCAGGCATTGTTGCTGTTCGTTTTCTTCCGCCTGTTTATCGATCGCGAAAACGGCGACAAACTTGCCGTTTCGGCCGAATTGAAAAGACATTTGCTGCTGGCGGTCACGCTTTTGGGCGCCATTTTGACGCGCAGCGTAGGTTATACCTTGTTTTTGGCCGTTGTAGGCTATTTTCTCGTGTATAAGCAGTGGAAAAATATCGGTTGGTTCGCCGGTGCGTTTTTATTGTGTTTCGGGGCATACCAATTGCTGAAATACGCGCTGTGGGGCGACGCTTCGATACAGGCATCGGGGCAAGGCGCTTCGCTGCTGTACAAAGATTTTTATAAGCCCGAATACGGTCACGAGGATTTTTGGGGATTTATCGATCGGCTTTGGGTAAACTCCAACCAGTATCTTTCGCGTTTTTTCGCGGCAATGTTGGGTGTGCGCGATACCTTTACCCCCCAAGGCGTGTTTGTGAACGTAAAACCGGGCATTACTTTGTTGGTTTACCTGTTGGGATTGACGGGAATTTGGTTCTCGTATAAACAAAACAAGTATCTGCTTTTTTCGGGATTTGCGGTCGGATTGTTTTTGGTTGTCACTTTCGTGATTCTCCAAACCAACTGGAACCAATTCCGGCTGATCGTTCCGGCCTATCCGCTGATGATCCTGCTGTTGTTCACCGCGTTATATTACATTTTGAGCTTGCCGCGATTCCGTTCGTATCAATTTCTGCTGTTTGTTCCCGCAGTTGTTCTGTTTTTCACGATCCTTTCCGACACTGCCGAAGCAGCCGAAAAAGCGGGAAAACTGAAAAACGAATACAGCGGCCTGACACCCGACTGGCTGCATTACGCGAAAGCATCGGCTTGGGCCGGCGGCAATCTGCCCGAAGATGCATTGGTTGCTTGCCGCAAACCGTCGATATCGTCGGCTTACGCCAAAGGCCGCAAATTCTACGGCATATACCGCGTGGTCAGCGGAAACATCGATGCATTTTACGAACGCTGGAAAGCCGACAGTTCGGCGTTTGCCGTGATACCGACCGAAGGCATGACCAACGAAATATATATGTCCATGTACGGACACTGCGAAGCGCGCTTGCTGTTGGGTCAAGCCTATTACCTTGCCGTGAGCGATCCTGCTTTTGTGCGGGAGTTGGCCGGTCGTTGGCCGAAACTTCAAATCGTGTATTCCCCGCGCGATTTGAAACCGGTGATGGACAAGGCGGGCGACGAAACGGCAGTTTATTATGCCGATTCGTTATTGGCGCCCTTGCGGCAAAACAATGTAACGCACGTACTTTCGGCAAGCCTGCGGTTGAACCCGAACATCAAGGACGGACAAACGATCAACACCGTGGAGCGCGTCATTGCTTTCATCGCCGAAAAATATCCGAGCATCATGACGCAAATAAAGCGTTTCGGCGAACCGAACGACGAACCGGCCGAAATATACCAAATTAATTGGGAGGCGGTGAAGGATTGATGTGCTTTACACATGTAACCGCTACAAAGCGTCTTGCCGGTCGGTTACAAAAAACACACGGTTTCCCCTGTCGCATTCGCGAATAAAATCCGACAAACCCTTGCCGGCAACAACGATCTTGATCCCGTCATCGATCGGGGAAAGAAATTCAGAGGCGACGGAGTGAAACATTTGTATTGAAAAGACAGGACGACTTGCCGGAAGATTTTTGCAGGGTAATTTCAATGGGTGAAATAGTCGAAACAGGAATCAAAGAGATCATCAAAAGGCATAAACAAATGGAAAGTGCGTGGTAATGAAAGTGGTTATATTACCGGAAGATAGTGCAATATTTGTGAAGTCTTGTCCTTGAATCAATACGGAAAATGAAATAAAATGGAAACGAGCACAAAAAGACATAAAAACGCATTAACAACCCCCAAATTGACCATCGAATCGGATTTGAGAGAATGATGTCTTTTCAGGTTTTGGCGGGCATCGCGGGTTCCGATCAGCAAAATGGTGGAACAAAGGAGCGTCAGCCCGGCAACGATAACCGGCCAACCGTATATGCTCACCGGCTTACACGAATATACGGTTTCCCCCAATGTGTAGGAAGCATCGGTAATGGTCTTGAAAATGGGCGTGTAGTAATAAGTTACACGATCGCCTTTATTGATATGGTCGAAAAAAGCGACATCCGAAATAAAATGATATTTGTTCGTATACAAATGATATTCAACGCCGTTGATACTGCCGGTAATTTTACTGAATTTGTTGACAACGGTATCTTCCTTCGTTTTCTGTTTCAATGCGTAATCTACTCCGATCAAACCCGGAACAATTACGCCCAAAAAAGCAAACATACGCAGATAGTGCATCAAATACCGCGTGAAAGAAGCAGAACGACGTTCGTCTATTTCCGACCTTATTTTATGTCGTATGCCGGTAATTATCATATATTTATTCCTCTTTAATCAAAACTCGACCCAACGCGAATATAAACCCAAAAATCAAAGTGCAATGTTACATTATTTTGATTTAAAATCATTTATCAATACATCAAATTTTGATGAACGATTGACAAATATCCGCAAAGCTACTTATTTTAAAAATGAAAAATAAAAATAATGTTCGAAAATTTTTATTCGGAACGGTGAGTCTAT
>JAVBRP010000018.1:0-9840 GCA_031547815.1 Bacteroidales bacterium
CGATGGATGCATCCAGCCGCGGATCGTCGTTTCCGCCAACGGTTTTTTCGTTGAACGCATTTACGTAGCTTTGCGTGGGGGCATTGAAAAAGTAACCGCTTTCTTCCAACGGGGCGAACCATTGGTTGATTCCGTTGCCCAAGCCCGGATTCTGATTGCTCAGGTGGCGTACGGCAAAAACCACTTCCACGCTGTCCTCGCTGCCTGCTCGAAACAGGTTGGCATAGTCGTGCAACAGATTGTATTTTCCGGTCGCTTCCAATGCTTGAATGGAACTCAAGCATTCCGTGTATTTTTTCTGATACAGTTGCGCTTTTGCCAGCAAGCCGTAAGCGGCGCCCGAAGTGGCACGCCCGGCATCGGTACCGGCGTAGCTCGGAGGCAATACGGCTTTGGCGTCGTTCAGGTCTTTTTCAATTTGGGCGTAAACGGCGGAAACTTCGCTCAACGGCACATGCACGGCATCGGAGGTTATTTGCGGGTTCAGTTTCAACGGCACTTTACCCCAGACGTTGACTAAATGAAAATAGTTGAGTGCGCGAAGAAATTTGGCTTCGGCAATCAGGCGATTTTTCAGCGTTTCGTCCATGCCGACGGAAGGTATGCCGGCGATGGCGTTGTTGGCCTGCGATATGCCGTCGTACAGAAAACGCCAATAAGTATCGATGATTCCGTTATCGGCCGTGGCATTCAATTCGTCGATGGGCACCATTTCGGCGCCGTCGCCCGGGTTGCCGCCTTTTTCGGCATCGTCTGAAGCCACATCGCCGAACACCCAGAGGCGGTTGTCGGCTGCGGTGTACAGGATGGAGTGATACACTCCGTTAACCGCCATCACGGCCGATTGCTGCGATGTGTAAAACGTGGCGGTGCTGTAATCGCCTTTCAATTCTTCGGTAAGAAAATCATCGCAGGAAACGAGCGCGGCCGTCAGGATGACCGGAAATATGATGTACTTATTCATCTGTTTATATTTTTTATTTTTTATGGTCAGATGGAATGTCCATGGATAATTATTGCGGTTGGTGCACATTAGTGCATGGACATTTCATGATACGCAATATTTAAAATGTGAGATTAACACCGATCGTATATGTCTTCGCCACGGGATAAGTTCCCCAGTCGATGCCCGCTGCGCGGTCGCCCTCGGCCGTGGAGTTGGCGCTCACGGTCATTTCGGGGTCCATGCCCGTAAATTTGGTAAGGGTAAACAGGTTGGTCGCGGCCAAATAGATACGAAAACGCTCGATACGGTACTTTGTGAGACCCGGGATCGTATATCCTATTTGCAGATTTTTCAACCGCAGGTACGAAGCATCTTCCAAAAAGCGGGATGAAGCGCGCACGTTATTCGATTTTGCGCTCCACGATGCGCGCGGTTGCGTGTTCGATGTTCCTTCGCCTCGCCAATGCTCGTCGAAATAACGTTGCGTCACGGGAAATCCTCGGTAATAGCCTTCGGAGTCGTGTTGTATCTGCGAATATATCTTATGCCCGAAAGCTCCCTGGAAAAAACACGACAAATCGAAATCATTCCAATATCCCGAAAGGTTCAGCCCGAGGTTCCATTTCGGAATGGCGGAGCCGAGGTGCACACGATCTAAGTTATCGATTTTGCCGTCCTCAAAGTGGTTGGCATAGCGGACATCGCCCGACTGCACACCCCGTCCCTGCACCGCGGCAAGCACTACTTCCGACGGATTCTGGAATATGCCGTCCATTTCCAGCAGGTAGAACGACCCTACGGGATGACCCTTTTCGGTGCTTGTGGCGTATACGCCGTTGTCTACGCGTCCGCCCAAAATCGGCGCGTCCATTTCCAGCACCTCGTTGTGCAGGAAGCCGCCGTTCAACGTAATGTCGAAACCTGCTTCCTTATAATCCTTGCGGTAAAACACTTCCACGTCCACGCCCGTATTCAGCACTTTTCCGCTGTTGATCCAGGGCGGGGCCGCATAGCCTACCGACGACGGAAGCGGCGCCTGCACCAGCATGTCGGAGGTTACTTTGTAATAATAATCGACACTGAACCCGAAGGTGTTTTTGAAAAAGGCCATGTCCACGCCTATATTCAATTGATTGCTGGTTTCCCATTTCAAATCTTCGTTGCCCAGCTTTGTCTGCACATATCCCAATGCAACCGTATTGCCGAAAGGATAGTTCCGGTCGGGCGAATACAGATCGGAATAGGCATACAGACCGATGTTCTGGTTCCCGATGGCGCCCCAACCCACGCGCAATTTGAGTTTGGTGATTTTGGAAGCATTTTTCATGAACTCTTCGCTTTCGATGTTCCAGCCCGCCGATACGGAATAAAACGTTCCCCACTTGTTGCTGCCCGTAAAGCGCGACGAGCCGTCTTCGCGGATGGTTCCCGAAATGTAATACTTCGAAGCATAGTTATAATTGACGGTGCCGAAGAACGATAAAAGACTGTAAGCCCATTCGTTCTGGTACGATGTCTTCTTCCCTACCCCCTTTCCGATGTACAACAGGTCGGGATCGGTGGTCGGAAAATCCTGATCGGTGGATTGCAGCGACTTGCCGCTGTTCCTGATGGCTTCGACTCCCGCCATGGCCGTCAGCGTGTGCTTTCCCGATGTGAGGCTGTAGTTCAGCACGCTGTTCACATTCCAACCCTGTTGGCTGTATTCCTCCACCAGCAGGCTGTTCGGGTTGTTGATGCGGTCGGCGGTTCCCCACCGGTCGTTGAACTGTCGGAATTCCCCGCTTTTGTAATTGAATCCCATCACGGTTTTCCAACTTAAATTCAACGGAAGTTTGATCGTAACATTCCCGATTCCCAGCAGGTTCTTTTCCGAACGTTTCCGATCGGTCGTTTTTGCCCAACCCACGGGATTGTACCCGTCGCCGAAGAAACTGTCGTAGGCGCTCTCGCCGTAATATTCACTCGGCTTGTCCACATACTTCCCGTTTTGATCGTAAACGGGGATCGCGGGATTGCGGAAATAGGCGTAACGCACCACACTCCCGCCTTCGGCATTTTGGTAACCGTCGCCCGAACTCGGTATCGAACGGGTATTGATAAAGCCCGCATTCAGGTTCAAGCCCACGGTCAACCAATTTTTAACGTCGGACGTGATGTTGGAACGCAGGTTGGCTTTGTTGAAATCGCTGTTGATGATGATCCCGTCCTGTTTGAAATAAGACGCCGACATCAGATAACGGGTTTTATCGTTTCCGCCGTTAATGGAAAGTTCGTGCGATTGCAGGGGCGCCGTGCGGAATATTTCATCCCAATAATTAACATCGGCGAAGTCCTTCAAATAGGAACCTTCTATCAACGGGCGCTTGATGGACGAAGACGCATTGTCGGCGGCGGCTGCTTCGTTGTATATGGAAATGTAATCGGCCGTATTCACCATTTCGGTGACATGCCCGCGTGTTTGAAACCCGTATTGCCCGTTGTAGTTGATCTTTGCATCGCCCTTTTGGCCGCTTTTGGTGGTGATGAGCACCACGCCGTTGTTGGCGCGCGATCCGTAAATGGCAGCCGACGAAGCATCCTTCAATACCGAAATATTATCGATATCGTTGGGCGAAATGGTGTTCAACCCGTCCTCCACAGCCACGCCGTCGATGATGTACAGCGGGTCGTTGCTCGACGATACGGAACCGACACCGCGAATACGCACCGAAATCGGCGCTCCCGGCGCTCCCGTGGAACTCGATACCTGCACGCCCGCAACCCGTCCCTGAAGAGCCTGTGCAGTGCCGGGCACGGGAAGCATGCTCAACGCGGAGCCTTCCACTTTGGCAACTGCACCCAGCACGTCGCGCCGTTTTTGCGAGGTATAGCCCACCACCACCACTTCGTCCAGCGCTTTCGGCGATGTGCGCAATTGAACGGGAATGGAAGTCTGCCCGTTCACCTGCACTTCTTGATGTTCGTATCCGACGTATGAAAATACGAGTGTTGCGTCCGACGGAACCCGGATGGTGTAGTTACCGTCCAAATCGGTGGTGGCGCCCGTGGCAGTGCCCTTCACCACCACATTCACTCCTATCAGGGTTTCGCCTGTTTCGGCATCGCGCACGCTTCCCGACACGCTGACGGTTTGCGCATATCCTGCCAAAGTGGACAAGAACAAACAGAAAGATAAAAACTTTATTTTCATAGTTTAACTTTTTGAAATTGAAAAACTTATTTATATGCGATGATTTTTCCTCCGATGATCAATCGTCCGTTTTTCGATTCGATTTTCGCACCGGCGGGCAACACAACCGTTACGCGCGCCGTATCGGCGGGAACGGTCATTTTGAACGTGCCCGTAACGTTACGCGCTGCGTATTCTTTGGCGACAATGTCGAATACATCCACGGGGCGATCCGATTGCGCGGTTATTTCCTTGCTTTCGCCGTGCGGATTGTAGTACAGATACACGGGAAACGGCTTGTCCGCATAAAAATCGGTTGCGTTGCAATTCAGCCGCAGAATGCCTTTTACGTCGGTGGTGTCGACCATGGCGCCCAATATGCCTGCGGGAGCGGTACTGTATAAGCTGAACATGCTTTCGGGCGGGTTTTTCGGGTTCCATTTCGGCCCGTCGCCGATAGCTACGGGGCTGACGCCTTTCAGCGACACTTTGCCGTAATCGTCGGCTTTGCGTAAACCTTCGTAGGAAACGGCTCCTCCCGTGATGTTTTTCATTTCGGGCAGCCATTGGTGTGCATCGTCTATTTCGGTGGGGAAAAACAAGCGACAGGCATTGACGTTGTTCAACATCCATTTGCCGACGGCGCGGGCGTATTGCGGTTCGTATTTCACCAAGGGCACCATCGGCCACGCCATTTTGATGCTGTTCATCATGAAAGCGTAACCGCCGCCGTCGGTAATGCTGCCCTGCAAGCCGCTCACGTCGTAATCGCCCCATCGGTCGACGATGATTCCCCAACCTGTACGTCCGTCCTTGGCGGTACATCCGTCGAAAACCCAATCGATCATTTTTTCCGTATCGTAATTCATTCCTGTTTCGGCATTCAAGCGGGCAGCCGTGTAAATGCCCAAGGGCAGCAGTATTTCGTAGAACCTGCTTTCCTTTTGGCTTTCCAATGCGGCAACGGCATTTTTTGCTTCTTCCAGATAACGACTGTCGCCATATTTCCTGTATGCCGCATAGAGCACGTAAGCATGGCCGCCCGCCGCATCCTGCTGGAGCGGGATATTATTGACCATGCCCCGCATCTGTGCATAATCGAAATACGAATAATCGTAATTTTTGCCGAGCGTTTTGCTTGCTTTGCAGAATTGTTCGGCAACAGTTTTCTGAATGTTTTCGGCATTTTCCACATTCGGAAAAACATCGCACAAGGCGTAAAACAAGGCGTTGGGCAACACGTCGTACCACCAGTCGCGCCCGTAGCCGCCGCCGAGCAGCGCCACTTCGGGGCAGGTGTTGTTCATCACGATATACCAACCGTTGTCGGTATTGAAATAGTTCTGGATCATTTTCACGTAATTGTACCCTCCGTCATTGGTTTTGTCGATGCCGATCAAACCGGCGCCCAGCAATGCGGCCAACGAATTGAGGCTTTCGTGGAATTCGCCGTTGTTGTTGCTTAATCCCTGCCGCGCATCGTGAATGGCAGTGTACAGGCCGAACGTGGTTTGAGGGATGTTCCGCCGGTTGTTGTCGATCCAAATGACGGGGCCGCTCGGCATCGCGGTATTGAAATCGAAGGCAAACCGATCGAACTGTTCCGCCTTTTTCCGCCAATCGAGGATTTTATAAGGCGAAGGCATGTTCGGCATGGCTTCGATACGCGGTATGCTCACTTGCCGTACGGGCGGGCCGTAATCGGCTGGGCAGCATCCATGCAACAGGAGAAACAGGCAGAAAATCAATACATTATATTTCATCATCATTTATCATTAAGCGGTTAATGTCGTTTACATAAAGATGCCGGCTTTTGGTTAGACCTCTCCCCCCGCCCTCTCCACAGGAGAGGGAGCCTTGCGCAGTCCCCAATCCCGGTGCAAAGCACATCTCCCCTCTCCTTGTGGAGAGGGGTCGGGGGAGAGGTTTAACCGAAAGCGCAATTAAGAAAGCATTCATCATCATTTATCTTTGTTATCTTGTTTGGTGATACTCTTCGCCAACGGAATAGATAATATTTGCAACAGCGCCACGATCACCAATGCGTATTTCAGTGAAAAGTCTTCGGACACGAAATACGCCAGAGCGATAAACAGGCCCAATCCTAAAGCTCTGCCGATGAACAGCCCTATTTCGTGACTCATGATATAGGTGTATTCGTTGCGGTTTTCGAGTTTCGAAACCACATCGATCGTTCGCATCATGATGGGAAAATACGCCAGATCGTGCAACGGCTGGAAAAACACTTTGCAGAGGATGAAAATAATCACCCCGACGGCCGAGAACATAACGGCATTGACCAATGTACCGATGAAAAATATCAGGATGCCGACGGCAAAAATGGCGATTCGATGCTTCGGCTTGGCAATCCGTCCCAGAATGTACACCGTTAATGCGGTGACAATGCCGCCGATGCTCTGAATGAGGCCAAGCTCGCCTTCGCTTCCCACGAATTTCATGACCAGGATGGCGGGCGCCGTTACCAAAAAGCCTTGCACCAACCCTTTCAGCGATGCCAGTAAAAGCAGCTTGTTCCACAACCGGTTGAATCTGAAATACCAGTATTTCTTTTGTTCGGGGTTATGAAAATCGCCTTTGGATAAAATGATACATGCGATGACGGTAAGGATGCACACCGCAACGGTAACCGCGATGTAGGCGGTGTTGATGTCGAACCGGAATCCGAACATCCCGCCACCCGATATTTTGGCCAAGAAAGCGCCCACGCCCACAGGAACGATGATGGAACAAACGGTAAAGAAAAACGACTCCAACCCGAAGAAATAGTTTCGGTTGTTGTCGTCGGTAGCGTTGAGCGCCAGCAGGTAGCGGTTTGTCCAGAAAAAACCCGCCGCCGCGCCCATGGCGAATCCCGCAACGGTCAATTGTCCCATGCCTTTCAAATGCAGGGACATCATGACGAACATCGACAACCCGCTCACCAGAATGCCGAAACCGTAAAGCAGTTTCGCCTTGAAGAACTTCAGCAATTCGCCGTTAACGGCCGACGAAAAGACGATTCCCGCATACATGGCCAACTGATACATAGCCACAAACGAAGGACTGTTGGTGTTGCGCATGATATACGCGCCCACAAATATCTCCACCACAGGCAATACGAAAGCAAAACACAGGTTGGTGAGCAGCAGCACCCGCATGTTGTGCGGCTGTTGTTTGAAAAAACGAAACTCGCCCGTCAATTTTTCAATCATGATGCGTGTCTATTTGAGGGTTTTCAATATTTCGTTGACGGAAAGCGTCGCGCCGCAAATCACCTCGTCGCTTGCCCCGTAATATATATGTATGGTGTCGCCCTCCACGTAATGCCCGTTGGTAAACACCACATTGCCGAAAAATCCTGTTTGCTCGTAGGCGGCAGTCGGTTCCATAATAGGTTCGACGCTGCGGGCCAACACACGCGAAGGATCGTCCGGATCGAGCAACAGCGCGCCCAAGCAATAACGATGATCGTACGTGGCGCCGTGGTAAATCTCCAGCCAACCCTCGGATGTCTTTATCGGCGCAGCGCCGGCGCCCACGCGGGCTTCGTCCCACATTCCTTCGCGCGTCACGGCAATGCATTTGTGATTGCCCCAGTGCAACCGATCGGGCGACTCGGCCACCCAGATGTAATTACCTCCGAGTTCGGGGCTGCTCGGGCGATGCAGCGCATAATACTTATCGCCGATCTTTTCTTCGAACAGGGCGCAATCCTTGTTGTGCGGCGGAAATATCATTCCCTTGCGCTCGAACCGTTTCCAGTCTTTGGTGATCATCAAGCCGACACCGACGGCAACGGACGACACTTCGGTGTAGGTGAGGTAAAAACCGTCGTTCATGGTGGCCACCCGGCAATCTTCGATGCCGAAAGTTTCCAAATCGCCTTGTCCGAAAATCGGCGGATATTCGGGATCTTCGTAAAATCGAACGCCGTCGTTGCTGAACACGGGCCGCAGATACGATAAGGTGGTCAGGTAGTTTTGCCCTTTATACTTTATAACCCGCGGATCGGAAGCATCCAACTGTTTATCGTCTTTGTCGAACGTCAGAATTTCAATTTTTCCCGCTTCATTATATATCGGAAAACTTATTTTGCCCTCGATCTGTTTCGGACGTTCGGCAACCCGCAGCAACAGGCCGATCCGCCCTTTATGGCGAAACACGCCCGGATTCAGCAAACAGGTGATCTCCATTCCGGAGATGCCGGGACGAAGGTCGGAAGGCTTCAAGATGGGATTTGCCTCAAATCGCGATACTTTTTCCATTGAATATTTTTGATTTTTTTGATTTTATGTCAACGAAAACAAAGCAGTACGCCGGTCGGGTATACTACTTTTTCAAATCGGCATCAGGTAAAACGAGTATATCTTTTCGCAAAAAATACACTCCGAAAGTTTCTCAATCCTGAATTAACACACTACAACAAAACAAGATACAAGAAGTTTAAAAAAGTCGGTTTTTTTTTCGAATAGCGCATATTTGCAATATGAAAACGCAATGATCGCATTCTCGCCCCTGTGTTTCGGGCACGTTCGCGCCGAACTATACCGACCGATCGGCGCCACGAAAGGTTAGCACGTGCAGAATAAGGCCGACGGAAAAATTTGCTGTAAATAAATTGTATACAAATGAAATGAAAAAAGCCTTACAAAGATATTCGTAAGACTTTGATTTTCTTGCTTATTCCGTGATTAATATTTATGACAAATATCATTTCACGCATTTTTATTCAACTGTTTATCCACAATAAGCAAGTTTACTCTATGAACTCATTAAAATTAGTTGAAAAGACTGTCTACTGTATGAGTTAATAAATACAAAATTATACAGCTTGTTTATTGTGGGTAAGCAATTTACAATAATATAAAGGCTTGAAAGATATTATTATTAATTTTGTTTTCTATAAGTGTATTAATCTCGATTATGTGTTTTTAGATTTAGATTGACTGTCTTTTTATGAAATTCTTACACAAAAAGTATGGATTCACGATGGTCTTGAAATGTAAATGATGGATACATCCAAGCTTCAATACCAAATTTCCCAAAATGACCGAAATGCTTTCGATCGTTTCTTTCATTTATACTATGAACAAGTTTTCCGATTTGCTTACTATTTTATGAAAGATAAAAATGCATGCAGCGAAGTGGTTACCAATGTTTTTCTTGCTGTATGGAAATCGCGCGGCAAATTTGCGGAAGTGATCAATGTCGAGACATATATGTATGTGGTGACAAGGAACGAAGCAAAACGGTTTCTGAAAAGCAATAAAAATCACGCAAATGTGTCACTGGATGAAATTCCCATGCATATCGAATCGACCGACAACGATTCGCCTGATAATGACTTATTGAGCGTGGAAATCGACGCTTTGCTTGGTCGGGTTGTGGCCGAACTCCCGGAGAAATGTCGCCTTATATTTTTAATGATCCGTCAAGAAGGGCTGACACCGAAAGAAATAGCCAAAATTCTTTCAATCAATGAAAGCACAGTCAGGGTTCAGTTGAAAATTGCTGTCGATAAAATAGTCGAGAAACTGAAACCACATTTGCGGGACCTCTTGATTTTTCTAATGCTTTTGTTGCAGGAAACCGGATAGGTTACCAAAGTTAATCGCTTTTTATTATTTTTTTTATTTTCGTTTAAACGAAAATAATATCTCAATACTCCTTTATACAATTAAAGCAAAATGGATCATCCAGCATCAGATATGAATCAACCGGA
>JAVBRP010000067.1:0-11457 GCA_031547815.1 Bacteroidales bacterium
ATTAAAATACAGAAGCTTTGAAAATCATCTCCGATAATTAATGTATTGGCTTTTAAGTAATATTGCACCGTTCGAAAAAATGATTTGTTGTTTTTTTGCTTTTATGATGCTTATTCGCTTAATTTTGCACCGTTTTAGAAATACATCATCAAGCAAAAATACCTTTTTAACGTCTATATATTCATTAACCACAGCATTTTAAGTTTTATGGAAAACAATAAAATCATCGGAGGAAAAATCAAAAGCATCCGCGAGTCGCGCAACTTGTCGGTTGACGAGGTGGCGGAACGTTCCGGAATGAACAAAGAACAGATCGAGCGAATCGAAGAAAACGTGGAAATACCTTCGTTGGCTCCGCTTATCAAAATAGCGCGCGTTTTGGGCGTGCGTTTGGGCACGTTTCTCGACGACCAAACGGAACTCGGTCCCGTGATCAGCCGCAAGAAAGATCACAAGGACAACAATACGATACGTTTTACCGAAGGCCCTTCGGTGAAACGCAAACACATGGAATACCACTCGTTGTCGCAAGGCAAGGCGGGACGTCACATGGAACCGTTCCTGATCGACATCGACTCGTCGGGCAATGCCGATTTCACCCTTTCGTCGCACGAAGGCGAAGAGTTCATTTTTGTGCTGGAAGGCACCATCGAAGTCAGCTACGGGAAAGAAAAATATATCCTCGAAGAAGGCGACAGTATTTATTACGATTCGATCGTTGCTCATCACGTACACGCCAAGAACGGCGCACCGGCAAGAATTTTGGGCGTAGTGTACACGCCGTTTTAAATTTTTAATTTTAAAATTTTCGATTGATGATGGGCGGGCAATCGATGCTTCCATTTTCTTGTCTTCGATCGGATCAATCAAAAATCGAAAATCAAAAATCGAAAATAATTTTATCGTATGGAATTGCAATTACAAGATAAGACAGTCGGCCAATGGATGGAATATTGGGCCGCAACAACGCCCGATAAAGAAGCGCTTGTGTATTCCGATCGCAATTTGCGATTTACGTGGAAGGAATTCAACGAACGGGTCGACAACATGGCCAAAGGTTTGATGTCTATCGGCGTGAAACGCGGGACACATGTCGGCATTTGGGCCACCAACGTTCCCGACTGGCTCACGTTTCTTTACGCGGGAGCCAAGATCGGCGCCGTTTTGGTGACCGTAAATACCAATTACAAGCAAAACGAGCTGGAATATTTGGTAATGGACTCCGACATTCACACGCTCTGCATCACCGAAGGCGTTTTCGACGGCAATTACGTGGATATGGTGTATACCATGATGCCCGAATTGAAGATGGCGCAACGCGGATTTGCCCGAAGCGAAAAGTTTCCGAATCTGAAAAATGTAGTGTATATCGGTCAGGAAAAGTTCCGTGGAATGTACAACACGCCCGAATTGCTTCTGGCGGGTAAAAATATCGGCGACGATGTGCTGGAAGAAGCCAAAAGCAAGGTGAAGCATACCGACATCGTGAACATGCAGTACACTTCTGGCACTACCGGTTTCCCGAAAGGAGTGATGCTGTCGCATTACAACATCACCAACAACGGCTATTTTACGGGCGAAGGCATGGGTTTTACCGCCGCCGACAAGCTGTGTTGCTGCGTGCCGTTGTTCCACTGCTTCGGCATCACGCTGGCTGCCATGAATGTGTTGACGCACGGCTGTACGCAGGTGATGGTGGAAAAATTCGATCCGTTGGTGGTGCTGGCGTCCATTCATAAGGAGCGCTGTACGGCGTTGTACGGCGTTCCCACGATGTTCATCGCCGAACTGAACCATCCGATGCTGGATATGTTCGATCTGACGTCGCTGCGCACCGGAATCATGGCGGGAGCGCTGTGCCCCATCGAATTGATGCGCGCCGTTACCGAAAAACTGCATATCACATACATCACAAGCGTTTACGGATTGACCGAAACATCGCCGGGTATGACGCACTCGGTGTTGTCCGACTCGTTCGAAATCCGTTGTACCACGGTCGGACGCGAATATCCTTTCACGGAAGTGAAGGTTCTCAACCCCGAAACGGGGAAAGAATGCGCCGTCAACGAGCCGGGCGAAATATGTTGCCGCGGATATTTGGTGATGGACGGTTATTACAAAAATCCGCAAGCGACGGCCGAAACGATCGATAAGAACGGCTTTTTGCACAGCGGCGATTTGGGTACGAAAGACGAAAAGGGATATTATCGGATCACGGGCCGCATCAAGGATATGATCATTCGCGGAGGCGAAAATATTTATCCGCGCGAGATCGAGGAATATCTGTATCAACTCGAAGGTTTGAAAGACGTGCAGGTGGTTGCGGTTGCTTCGCCCAAATACGGCGAGGAAGTCGGTGCATTCATCATTCCGCACGAAGGCGCGGCTTTAACCGAAGAAACGGTGAAGGATTTCTGCCGCGGACAGATTGCCCGTCACAAAATTCCCAAATATATCTTTTTCGTGGATGCGTTTCCGTTGACCGGAAGCGGAAAAATTCAAAAATTCAAGTTGCGGGAAATGGCGCTCGACTTGTTGAAGAAGCAAGGCGTGGAAATAGTGTAGTTATCGCTCGCGGTTCGGTATTTTATATTCTATCCCCGTCAGATACAGCCCTTGCGGCGGAACGGATGTTCCCGCCGCGCCCCGG
Organism: Bacteroidales bacterium; assembly: GCA_031547815.1. GTDB lineage: Bacteria > Bacteroidota > Bacteroidia > Bacteroidales > UBA4181 > JAIRLS01. The sequence goes on from JAVBRP010000067.1 coordinate 2,651, forward strand.
TTTTTGGACAGGATGATTTGTCGAATATCCTCCGGGACACACTTGCCGAGGCCGATCTCGATCATGGTTCCGACAATGGCGCGTACCATGTTGCGAAGAAAACGATTGGCGGCGATTTCGAAACACAACTCTCCGGCGGCTTTATCTTCCGTCCAGCGAGCGTACAAAATGTCGCAAAGGTTTGTTTTGGCGTTGCCGTGCAACTTGCTGAAACTCGTAAAATCCTTGTACTCGGGAAGAATGGCTGCCGCTTCGTTCATTTTATCGACATCCAAAGGTCGATAAAAATGATAGGCCAGGTCGGTCGTGAAGGGATTTTTTCTCGTGGCGATTCGATAACGGTACGTACGCGACACGGCATCGAAACGTGCGTGCGCATCGGCAGGAACGGATATGATGCGGTACACGGCAATTTCTTTCGGTGTCAACCGATTGATTTTGTTGATGAATTGCGCGTCTTCATGCAAATCGCCTCTTGCCGCATCGAAATGCGCGACAAAAAACGATGCATGTACTCCCGAATCGGTACGCCCCGCACCCGTCAAGCGTGTCGGTTCCCGCAAAAGCGTTCCCACGGCGCGTTCCAATTCTTCCTGTACGGTAGGGCCGTCGGGTTGCAACTGCCAACCGACAAAAGGCGTGCCTTTATAGGCCAATTCGATAAAATAGCGGTACAGAAGCGAAATCTTAATGTATTATTCCAAAAACAGTTCGATGACGGGAACATCCACATTCGGCCGTTCGACGGGCAATGTCAATATCACGTCGTTATCGCCCGAAGTTTCGGTGGTGTGGCTGCCCTGCTGTGTTGCCGTCCGGAATTTGATTTCCGATGCATCGTTCAGCAATTGCGCATATTTGAATTTACCTTTAAAACCGGGCAGATGCAACGATTTGAACGGCCATTCGAGCACATGAACGTACAGGCGCTTTGTTTGGGGATTATAGGTCAGGAAACAGTTCTGCGGAACGGCGAAGTTATCGGGCGCTTGCGTACAGCCGTATATCGAGCGGCTGTGGAATCGCATCCATCGGGAAATGCCTTCGAGACGCGCGTCGGCACGATCGTCGAATACGCCGCGCGCCGTAGGGCCGACATTCAACAGCAGGTTACCGCCTTTGCTCACGACTTCGATGAGCATCACGACTAATTGATGTACGCTTTTCCACGTATATTCGTCGCGGTAATAGCCCCACGATCCGGAGAATGTTTGGCAGGTTTCCCACGGAACACGTTGCCCGCGCACCGTAGGCCACTCCTGCGGCATGAACTGTTCGGGAGTAACAAAATCCCAACCCCAATCGGTATGGTTGAGATCCATGCGATTGTCCACCAGAATGTTCGGTTGCAACTTGCGTACCAACTGCAGCAGTTCTTCCGAATCCCAATCCTCGTGCCCTTTACCGTTTTCGCCGGGGTAGGAAAAGTCCATGAACAACTCGTCAATCCGCCCGAACTGCGTCAATAGCTCGGTCAATTGGTTTTTCATGTATTGTTGGTATTTTTTCATATCGCGGCCGGCATTCGCCGCTTTCCGTTCTTCGGGATCGGCCGGCCCGTTGGGGTGAACCCTGTCGTACGGGAAATCGGGATGATGCCAATCGATCAGCGAATAATAAAATCCGATCTTAATGCCTTCCGCACGAAAAGCATCGACCAAAGGCTTGATCAAATCTTTCCCGTAAGGCGTTTTGGTTACTTTGAAATCGGTATACTTGGTGTCCCACAAACAAAACCCGTCGTGGTGTTTGGTGGTAACCACCACATATTTCATTCCCGCAGCTTTGGCTTTTGCGGCCCATTCTTTGGGATTGTACAGATCGGGATTGAACCGATCGAAATATTTTTGATAATCCTCATCCGATATTTTTTCTCTGTTTTTGATCCATTCGTGACGCGCGGGTACGGCGTATATCCCCCAATGGATGAACATGCCGAAGCGGTCGTTGGTCCACCAAGCCATACGCTTGGCCTTTTGTTCCGCGGTTTCTTTTGCCCAAGCGGGCGTATCCTGCGCTTGTATCGTTGCTTTCGTCCCGAAAAGGATGCATAAGCCGATCAACAATAATGTTTTTTTCATGCGTATATCGATTTACTTGTTTACCGAACCAAAAAAGGCTGTCGGCAGTAATATGCCGACAAACCTTGTCTTTCCATAATTTTGCCCCTTTCGGGGAAATATTTTCTTTATTGAAAGGATTTTACGGCATCGCTCCGATCGTTGATGATATTGAAAACCCGGTGCAATTGCAATACTTTAAAAAGGTCCATGGCCGAATCGCAAACGTTGCAGAAGATGATTTGTCCGTTATTTTTTCCGGCAATTTTCGATACCGACAAAAGAGCGGCAAATCCGGAACTGTCTAAGAATCGGACACCTTCCATATTGAGCAAGATTTTAACATTCGGTTTTTCAAATAGTTTTTGAAGGTCTGCTTTGATCGTTTCGCTAATCAAAACATTCAGTTTTTGAATATTGTCAAATTTTACTTCAGTGACATCTTCTGTCATATTAATTTTCAGCATCATTCTTCAATGAATTTAAGTTACATCTGATTGGGTGTGTCTATAAAATTATTTAACGGAAGTCAAATAGGCGTTCAATTCGACTTCGACCATGTCTGCCATGGTGTTAAAACGTGCAATGTATTCCGAATATTTCTCCGTGTTTTTTACTTCTTTAGCCAATAATTCCAATTCTTTCATCTCATTAACCATCGATTCGGCGCCCATGACAAGAGCCGACGATTTTACTTTATGCGCCGATCGGCTCAATTCCGTCCAATTTTCGGCATCAATAAGTATCCCGAATTCTTTACGCATTTCCTTGAGTTGAAGCAAAAACAGATCGATCATCTCTTTGATCATTTCGCTGTCATTCCCGGTCATTTGCCGTAAATACTTTAGATCCGTTACCATACGATTAAAATAATGGTGTAAAAGTAGGATTTTTTAAACAATAAACCTACCTTTACATAATTTTTTTTACCCGGTGTAACAAAAATATATTGACTTACGTAAAAGGAAGGGACTAAAAGTAATTTGTAAATTTTGATTCTCATGAAGTTTTTTTTAATTCGAGGTTTATTCGTGTTAAGTATTTTTTTGCTTACATTTAAAGCAGCCGATGCACAAGGATTTATGCCTTTTGCCGCTTGGAATCACGCCGGTATCGGCGGGGTATACTTGCAACCGGCTTCCATTGCCGATACGCGGCTAAAGTTCGATATGACTTTTTTCGGATTTGATGTCAATGCGGGTAACAGTTTGTATGAACTGAAAAAGGGATTTCTCACCGGCGGCGATTTCAGCGAAATGTTTGACGATTATAAGATTCCGATCACAAATGTCGATAACCACCGGGCATTAGTCGGGCTGGAGGTGCAGGTGCTTAATTTTATGATACCGCTGGGGCCGAAGTCGGCATTGGGTATCACCTCGCGTGCACGCTGGATGCTCAACATAGACGGCGTCGATCCTACCATGTTCGATATTATGGAAGATCCGCAAGCCTTTGTGGGCAACAACAAAATATATAATTTGAATGATTTTGCTTTTCGTACCAATGCATGGGCAGAAACCGGTATTACGTATGCCAGAGAAATCTTCGATCTGGATAAACATTATTTGAAAGCCGGGTTGACTTTGAAGGTGCTCCAGCCGGTTACTTCAGCGTACATGTATATCGAAAATGCAAGTTATTCGCTTGTTGAAGATACGCCGCAAGGCTCTACCGACCCGGACGATTATGTCAAACTGCAAGCCAAAGGCGAATTGGCTTTTCCGGCCGGCTTTAACGATTTCGATGATTTCGGCGATCCGAGTTTGATGTTCGACGATTTTAAATTCGGTAAAAATCTCGGATTCGGGCTCGATTTCGGACTTGTTTACGAATATCGTCCTCACCATACGAACTATACGCAATCGGGCGGAGGAAAATCAAAATGGAACCGTCACGAACCGTCAAAATACTTGTTCCGCATCGGTGTTTCCGTGCTCGACGTCGGTTCCATGAAATATGCTTCGGACATGACGCAAGCATTTGCCATGCCGGCTTCTAAAGAAATATTGGAAAGCGACATTACCAATTTGGAAGATTTGCAAAGATTGTTCGGTTTGCGACCGGAGGATACACAATACAACGTGGCGCTCCCCACCGCCGTCAGCATACAAACCGACTGGCGCCTCAACCGTACGTTTTATTTGGGCGTGAATCCGTACTTCGCATTGCGTCAAAAGAAAGGAAACAAGGTCGGGACACACTACATGACGAGTATCAACGTTGCTCCCCGTTTGGAAATGGCCGGATTGGGCTTGTCGATTCCCGTGACTTACGACCAGTTCAAAGCGTTTAATGTCGGGTTCGGATTAAGATTGGGGCCGCTTTGGGTCGGATCGAATAACGCTTTCAACGCCATTGCCGGCGATTTGCGCGAAATAAATGTCTGTATGGCTTTTAAAATGTCTATCTACCACAGAAACAAAAACAAAGGCTCAAAAAATATGCAGACGGTTACCGACGGTATCAATTAATACCGGGACGTTATCATAAAAACAAAACCGCCGGACGCGATACGCATCATGTCCGGCGGTTTTGTTTTCGAATCGCATTTGCGCGTAACGCCTGTTGCGTATATATTTTGCGGCTTTCTCGCCTAAGCGATCACTCAATATACAATACCTCGGCTTTTCCGTTAATTTCGAATGTTCCTTCCCGTAAAACCTCGCCCGCAAAAGATTCCGACAATAAATATACGTAAACGCCCTCGGGCAGATTGATCAATAATTCTTCGGTAAACCGCTCCCTGTAATCAAAACTGTCGATCCCCCTCCCCATAATCAGTATGGATCGTCTTTCTTTCGAGGGAACGACGATTTTTAAAGGATATACGTTGTATTGCTTGGTGATGACGATATCTTTGTTCGTTATTTCGAACCAACCGTCGGTTCGCGCGTATTTATTTTCCCGATCGACGGCAGGGCGAGTGAATGGATACGGCCCCCAATACATTCCGGCGCTATATAACGCAACGTAGCGATATTTGCCCGGAACCACCGACAAGACAGCCTTTCCTGTTTCGGAGGTCGACACGTCGTCGATATGATCTCGATAATAACCGGGATATTTTCCGTCGGCGGGGCCTCCCCATATCGATATTTGGGCTTTGGGCAAAGGTTGTCCCAAAGCATTGGTCGCTTCGAAACGTATCTTGTGTCGCTTGTCCCGAATCCGGATCGTATCCGAAGTCAACCCCAACAAAAGCGTATCCGGGTGCCGATTGTCGATGCGAATTTTTCGAATGACGGAATCGCCGTAGCGCCAAATCGTCGCAGGGTACATATCGGTAAATACTTGGTACTTGCCGGAAGGAATCGCGGGAGTACAGGCCAAACCGGCGGAATCTGTTTGTATGGTACGCACTTTCGCATCCGTATTCGGGGTGTCCGTCGGAGCGTATGAAATCTCCACGCCCGGCGTCGCTTCTCCCGAGCCGTTCCGAACGCAAAAACAAGCCGGGCGATAAGGTCGGCTTGTCGTAACCAATGTCGCGGCGCCGGCTACCTTCCATATTCCGGTACTCGGATTCCGATTGTCGCCGGAAACGGTATACGTGTATGTTCCTTCGGGCAAATATATATCCTTGCCTTTTTGCAAAGAATAGGCGTAAGTAACGAGGCGATCGTTGCGGGATATCTCGATTCGCATGCCTGCAATTACCGAATCGGCATCGTTTTTTGCCACAAAATGAACCGGAAAATAATGTTTATACGAAACGGTAACGGTTTGCGATTTTCCGCTGACGACAAACGAACCGGACGACGGCGCATATCCTATTCCTCCGCCGGTATCGTAACGGTATTTTCCGTCGGGCAACCGAATTTTCCATGTTCCTTGACGATCGCCGTACTCCCGCGCCAAAATCTTTCCCGCATCGTTGTATATCGAATACAAAATGTAGCATGAAATGCCTTCCGGACGAAAAGTTACTTCGTGCCGGATCGGCTGAGCGCGGATCGTTATCGTGAGGCTCGACATGCAGGCCAAAAGGAGAAACGCCATTAATTTCATGTGTTCCATTTAATTAAATAAGCCCCGAGAGAAACTCCCGGAGCTTTTGTTTTATACGCAAACCTGCCGGGTCTTAGAGACCCCGCAGGTTTCATTTTCAATTAAATGCCGAAATGTAATATTGTCTGTTCAGGCGGGCAATATTCGTGATCTTGATTTCTTTCGGACACTCGGTTTCGCAGGCGCCGGTGTTGGTACAGTTGCCGAAACCGAGTTCGTCCATGCGCGAAACCATTTTAGCCACACGTTCTTTGGCTTCGATCCTGCCTTGCGGCAACAATGCCAATTGCGATACTTTGGCGGAAACGAACAGCATGGCCGATGCATTCTTGCAGGTAGCCACGCAAGCGCCGCAACCGATACACGCTGCCGCATCCATCGACAAGTCGGCGTTTTTCTTGCTCACCGGAATGGCATTTCCGTCGGGTACGCCGCCCGTGTTCACCGACACGTAGCCGCCCGCTTGGATGATCTTGTCGAAAGCGCTGCGATCGACCACCAAATCCTTGATGACCGGAAAAGCCGCCGAACGCCACGGTTCGATCCATATCGTATCGCCGTCTTTGAACCGCCGCATGTGCAACTGGCAGGTGGTGATGCCCGTGTCGTTGCCGTGCGGCCGCCCGTTGATGAACAGGCTGCACATCCCGCAAATGCCTTCGCGGCAATCGTGGTCGAAACATACCGGCTTTTCAACTTTGTCCACCAATTGTTCGTTCAACTGATCGAGCATTTCCAAAAAGGAACACTCGGGAGATATGTTATTGATTTGGTAGGTTTTGAATTCACCTTTGGCTTTGGCGTTCTCCTGACGCCATATTTTTAATGTCAAATTAAGACCTTTCTTTTCCATCGCTATCAATTTTTGAATTTCGATTTTTGATTTTTGATTGACGCTATTTTTGATTTTCGATTGACGTTATTTTCAATTTTTTACTTTTGATTGTTGATTTTGTCGGAGACTGTTTTTCTTGAAGAAACGAATATTCGCGATAATTCATTGGCTTCTTGCATCAAATCGGCAACTTTCTCTCTCGGCATCAGTTCCGCATCAATAATAAACTCAAGCCAAAATTCCGATTCGTCACATTCTTCAATTACAATACTAATCTTTGAAACAAAACTTGCTTTTGATTGGGCCACACATGCTGCTCTGTAATTTGCAGCTACCGATGTCGAGCAACGTATCAATTGTCCTCTGATATGTCTCCCGAGAGGGGTGTCAGGTAAACTCAACGCCAATTTCACGCAACGGTGGGCAAAGCGCTTTGTTCGGTCCTTCAACTCCTGTTCGGTCATGGTAATCAAAAATTATCAATCAAAAATCGAAAATTATTTATAATTACGCTGTGCAACCTTGATTTCTTCGTACTGTAACGGTTCTTTGTGCAGAACAGGCTCCGAATCCGCGCCTGTATATTCCCAACAAGAAACGTACATGAACTTATCGTCCTGACGAAGCGCTTCGCCTTCGGGCGTTTGGTACTCTTCGCGGAAGTGTCCGCCGCACGATTCTTCGCGGAGCAAACCGTCACGGGCCATCAATTCGCCCAATTCGAGGTGGTCGGCCGTACGGAGCGCTTTTTCCAATTCGGGATTAAATTCGTTGGTTGAGCCTGTTACGCGAACATCTTGCCAAAATTCTTTGCGGATGGCCTTGATTTCTTCGATGGCTTCCGTCAAACCTTCTTTGGTGCGACCCATACCCACTTTTTCCCACATCACGTGGCCGAGTTTTCTTTGGAAGTGGTCTACCGAATGCTTTCCTTGAATACTCATCAACTTGTTGATTTTTTCTTCAACGGATTTTTTGGCTTCTTCAAATTCGGGACGATCGGTCGAGAATCGCGGAACACGGATTTCCGATGCGAGACAATTTTGAAGCGTATAAGGCAACACGAAATACCCATCGGCCAAACCCTGCATCAAAGCAGATGCACCGAGACGGTTGGCACCGTGGTCGGAGAAGTTGGCTTCGCCGGCAGCAAACAAACCGGGGATGGTGGTTTGCAATTCGTAGTCGACCCAAACGCCGCCCATCGAATAGTGGATGGCAGGATAGATCATCATCGGCGTTTCGTACGGGTTGTCGTCGACGATCTTTTCGTACATTTGGAAAAGGTTGCCGTAGCGTTCTTCGATCACGTGCTTGCCGAGGCGTTGGATGGCCGATGCAAAATCGAGATATACCGCCAAACCTGTTTCTCCCACTCCGTAGCCGGCATCGCAACGTTCTTTTGCGGCACGCGAAGCAACGTCGCGCGGAACCAAGTTACCGAATGCGGGATAACGACGTTCGAGATAATAATCGCGATCTTCTTCTTTGATTTGCGTCGGTTTCAATTTGCCGGCACGAATAGCTTCGGCGTCTTCTTCCTTTTTGGGAACCCAAATGCGGCCGTCGTTACGCAACGATTCGGACATCAGCGTAAGCTTCGATTGGTAATCGCCGTGAACGGGGATACATGTGGGGTGAATTTGTACGTAACAAGGATTTCCGAAGGCTGCGCCGCGTTTGTAGCATTGCCATGCCGCGCTTCCGTTGGAACCCATTGCATTGGTCGAGAGGAAAAATACGTTGCCGTAGCCTCCCGTGGCAATTACCACGGCATGTGCGGCATATTTTTCGATTTCGCCGGTCACCAAGTTACGAGCAATGATACCGCGCGCTTTTCCGTCGATAAGCACCACGTCTAACATTTCACGACGGGTGTACATCTTCACGCTGCCTTTTTC